>NZ_JBFRGE010000071.1:0-34047 GCF_052115185.1 Paenibacillus sp. 2TAB19
AAGCTGATAGTTCTTAAGACCTAATTGATTATCCGATTTCTTCAACGATAATATTATTGTTCGTATAGACACAAATTTCGGCAGYGATTTGCAGGGAAGCGCGAGCAATTTCCTTCGCCTCCATTTGAGATGAATAGCGAGTTAACGCCCGAGCGGCAGACAGCGCATAAGTTCCGCCTGAACCAATCGCCAGAATACCGTCATCCGGTTCAATGATTTCACCATTTCCAGAGATCAGCAACAGACCGCTTTCGTCCATGACGAGCATCATCGCCTCCAGCTTTCGGAGCACGCGATCCGATCTCCAGTCCTTAGCCAGCTCCACGGCAGAACGTTGCAGATTGCCATGATGTTCTTCAAGCTTGCCTTCGAATTTCTCGAATAGAGTAATGGCATCGGCAACCGATCCTGCAAAACCAGATATGACTTGTCCGCGATAGAGTCGTCTTACTTTTTTGGCGGTGTTCTTCATCACCATGCTATTGCCGAACGTGACTTGCCCGTCTCCGGCAATTGCGCCCTTTCCATTATGTCTGACTGCGCAAATCGTCGTCGCGTGAAATTGCATTTCCATTGCTTTGCCTCCTCTATGGTATGACTCAAGCAAGATAAGCTCCTACTTGAGCAGCAGTTGTCTTTCTTCCAAAGTTAAGCGCCTATATGATGAAATCCTATACAAACGCCGCCTTGAGTAGACCTTGCTATGCTTTCCTACGAAATTTTATTGCAAATGTTCCCGTTTAAATTGCTCAATACCTTCCAGTGCACGATTTGCGATCGCTTCGTTTTTCTCTTTTTTGCTGCGAATTCTCGTTTCTAACGGCGGGAACAGCCCGAAATTCGCATTCATCGGTTGAAAATGCTTGAAATCGGCGGTCGTAATATATTTCGCCATACTGCCCAGCGTCGTTTGCTCTGGCAATACGATCGGCTCCTGACCTTGAGCGACTCTAGCGGCGTTAATCCCCGCTATAAGGCCTGAAGCGGCTGACTCCACATAACMCTCTACCCCGGTCATTTGGCCGGCAAAGAACAGATTCTCACGCGTGTTAAGCTGATAAGTCGGCTTAAGCAGACGCGGCGAGTTAATGAACGTATTGCGGTGCATGACCCCGAAACGGACGAACTCGGCATTTTCCAGTCCTGGAATGAGTGAAAATACACGCTTCTGCTCGCCCCATTTCAAATGGGTTTGGAAGCCTACTAGATTGTAGAGCGTTCCGGCAGCGTTATCTTGGCGCAGTTGAATAACCGCATGCGGCAGCTTGCCGGTATGCGGGTTAACAAGACCGACAGGCTTCATCGGCCCGAAGAGCACCGTTTGCTTGCCTCGACTCGCCATAACTTCGATTGGCATACAGCCTTCGAAATAAACCTCTTTCTCGAATTCCTTAAGCTCAGCAGTCTCGGCTGTCGTAAGCGCTTCGTGGAAAATTTCGAATTCCTCTTCGGTCATCGGACAGTTGAGGTAAGCTGCTTCGCCTTTATCATAACGGGATGCCAGATACACTTTGTTCATATCGATTGAGTCTTTTTCGATTATTGGCGCAGCCGCATCATAGAAGTAGAAGTATTCCTCGCCAAGCAGTTCTTGAATTTGAGCCGACAAGCCAGGCGCCGTTAACGGGCCTGTTGCAATGACGACGATACCGTCCTTCGGAATTTCGGTTACTTCTTCGTTGCGCACCTCGATAAGAGGATGCTCGCGAAGCCTGCTCGTTACCTCTCCAGAGAATCCGTCACGGTCGACGGCGAGCGCTCCGCCAGCAGGTACGGCATGCTGATCAGCGCAGCTCATAATAAGCGAGTTAAGCTGACGCATCTCTTCCTTCAATACGCCTACGGCGTTCGTGAGACCATTCGCACGCAAGCTATTGCTGCAGACAAGCTCTGCGAATTGGTTCGTATGATGTGCCGGCGTTTGCCTAACCGGACGCATTTCATATAAAATCACGGGCACGCCTTGCGATGCGATCTGCCATGCAGCCTCGCTTCCAGCTAAGCCTGCTCCGATGACGGTTACGGTTTGTGGTTGTGACAATGACAATTTAGGTCAATCCTTTCAGTTTTTTGATTGCAAAACATTTTCGAACCCACCCAAACCCTCCCTTCCAAGGGAGGGCCCCATAGGGTTGCACCCTCTGGACACCGCATGACTAACGATTTAGTTAAAGAGACGCACGCGAGTTCACACTGTGCTTGGATCGCTTGTGTCCTTCCGGACACTCTTTTTTTTGGGAGGCGTTTAGTTACCTGGTTTCGTGCAACAGTAACGATGGAGTACCAGATGTGTTTTTGAGTTTATTTAGTGCTTCGAACGCTTTGTCCCTACGGGACACGCTTATACTGGGCAAAACTTGGTTAGTTTTGAGTGCATGCTGTGCAAGGTTGGATTATTGATCGAATATTCGGACATAAGTTGAGTCGGTTACATTAGCACCAAACACTTACCAATGATTCATTGGCAACCATTCCTCACAACCTATGCGCTCGCCATTAACTGGAATTTGTCCTGTTAATATGCGAGTTTAGAGCGATTTTATTGAAATAAATGGAATTCCTCCATTTATTTAGTAGAGAAATGAGCAGGTTGCTGATAATAGCCAACAATAACGGGAGTTTTTCCCGTTATATTTGGCTCAATCGACAACGGAGAGACTTTAACGGGAGAAATTCCAGTTATTTTCGCTGCTTGCTCCGTTCACTATGGAACCTACAGCTTCAAGCTGACCGTCTATGGACGGTCAAACCCTCCCCTTTGCAGGGAGGGCTTGTTGCGAGCATGCGTCGGATGTTAAAAAATGGAACGAAGAGGCCATATAACAACGGTGTCCTCCCTAGTAAGGGAGGACGCTGTGCCACACACGATGGCTGTTTGTTCATTTCACATACAAGCAAGCGCTAATCTACAATTTCCTCGTTATCCTCTTCATCCGGCACTTCTTCCGAATAGTCGCATGTTGGACAATTCAGTTTAACACCGCTCCGATTACGTTTTTCAAGCAGCATGCTATTGCAATTCGGGCAAGGTTTTGTAGTCGGCTTATCCCATGACACATAATCGCAGCCTGGGTATTGATCGCATCCATAGAAGATACGGCCTTTCTTGCTGCGCCGCTCGATAATCTTTCCGTCGCCGCATTTCGGACAAGGTACGCCAATATCCTTGACGATCGGCTTCGTGTTGCGGCAATCAGGAAATCCTGAGCATGCCAGGAACTTGCCGAAGCGGCCCATTTTGTACACCAAATGCCTGCCGCACTTCTCGCACAGCTCGTCGGAAACCTCATCCTGAATTTCGATTTCCTTCATCTMGTCCTCTGCAACCTCAAGACGTTTCTCGAAAGATTCGTAGAACGTTGCGAGCACCTTCACCCAATCTTCCGTGCCTTCCTCCACATGGTCAAGGTTTCCTTCCATGTTGGCGGTAAACTCGGCGTCAAGAATTTCGGGGAAGAACTCCTCCATTAGTTGGATAACAAGATCGCCTAGCTCGGTCGGCATGAACTTCTTCTCTTCCATCGCCACATAACCGCGCTTCTGAATCGTCTCCAATGTCGGCGCATACGTACTTGGACGCCCTATGCCGAGTTCCTCAAGCGTTCGAACGAGCCGTGCCTCCGTATAACGCGGCGGGGGCTGGGTGAAATGCTGCTTCGGTTCAATCGTCTCGGCAGCAATCACATCACCCGTTGCAAGGGGCGGCAAAAACTTATGCTCTTCCACGGTGCCGTCATCATTACCTTCGACATACACCTTCATGAAACCCGCGAACTTCACTTTCGAACCGACCGCACGGAACACAGTGCTGCCAGCTTGCATATCCACGGTCATCGTATCAAGGATAGCAGAAGACATTTGACTGGATACGAAGCGCTCCCATACGAGCTTATATAGACGGAACTGATCGCGGCTCGTGAATGCCTTAACCGACTCCGGGTCACGGAGCACGGATGTCGGACGAATCGCTTCATGCGCATCTTGTGCATTGCTGTTCTTCTTCGTATAGACGCGCGGCTGTTCAGGAGCAAACGCCGGACCGTACTTCGTCGTGATGTACTCCTTCGCTTCCTCTTGTGCAACCGGTGAGATACGAGTCGAGTCCGTTCTCATATAAGTGATTAAACCGACTGTACCTTCCTTGCCAAGCTCTACGCCTTCATAAAGCTGTTGAGCAACCGACATCGTCTTGGAAGCGCGGAAACCAAGCTTTCTGGCCGCCTCCTGCTGCAAGGAGCTCGTAATGAACGGCGGAGCCGGATTACGAAGTCGTTCTTTCTCTCTTACATCGGAGACGCTGAACTTCTCGCCTTTCATAGCGCTCAGCACTTCTTGCACGTCCGCTTCCTTGCCTAATTCCTTCTTCTCCCCGTTCACCGAATAATATTTGGCGTCGAACGGGATGCCGGAATGGGTCAGCTTAGCGGTAATGGACCAATATTCCTCGGGCACGAAAGCGTCGATCTCATTGTCGCGATCGATAATGAGCTTAACCGCAACGGATTGTACGCGTCCGGCGGACAGACCCTTTTTCACTTTCTTCCATAGAAGAGGGCTAATCTTATAACCTACAAGCCGGTCTAGTATTCGTCTAGCTTGCTGCGCGTTCACCAAATCCATATTGATCTTCCGTGGCGTCTTGAACGCGTCCTTCACGGCTTGCTTCGTTATTTCATTAAATACGACACGGCAAGTGTCTGTTTCGTCAAGCTCCAAGTAGTGTGCCAAATGCCACGCAATCGCCTCGCCTTCGCGATCCGGGTCAGCCGCCAGAAAAACATGTTTTACTTTTTTGCTGGCGTCCTTCAATTCCTTGAGCACGCTTCCCTTGCCGCGAATGGTTATGTATTTGGGATTAAAATCGTTCTCTACCTCTACGCCGATCTGACTTTTAGGCAAATCGCGAATGTGACCCATCGATGCTTTAACGATATATTTGCTGCCTAAATATTTGCCTATCGTTTTGGCTTTGGCCGGTGATTCGACGATAACTAATGAATCTGCCATGCGAGGTGCCTCCTCTCTCTACTGCTAGTTACAATGCGATATATATGGATCCGGGCTGAAGCTCGATTTTCCGTTTTATACATAAATTTATCAGAAGTGCGTTCAAATGTCCAAACGGAATGGCGGACAGCTCGTGTAATTCATTAATGGACAATGGCTGATCTTGCAAAAAACGGACGATTTGCCGCTCTTCTGTTGTTAAACTTAAGGCCGAGTCTTCACTGGCACTCCCAGCAGTTGTCTTGCTTTTGAACCTATTCTCGATAGCGGCTGGCAACCACTTAAGCTCTTCAATAATATCATTTGCGCAAGAGATAAGCTTAGCTGTGCCTTTCTTGATAAGTTCGTTGGGGCCATCGCTCTTTGGCGAAGAGATTTGTCCCGGTATGGCGAACAGCTCTCTCGACATGTCGAGCGCATATTGCGCCGTTATGAGCGACCCGCTTCGTTTGGCTCCCTCCACAACAACCGTACCAACCGATAATCCGGCAATGATTCGATTGCGCTGGGGAAATTGTCCCGGATGAAGCTTCGTGCCAATCGGCGTCTCGGATAAGAGTAAGCCTTTCTCGGCTATGTCACGAAATAATGAAGCATTTTCCGAAGGATAACAGGTATCAATCGGCGTTGGCAACACTGCTATCGTTCCGCCAGTACCGTCTAGCGCCGCTTCATGCGCAACGCTATCGATCCCTTTGGCAAGTCCGCTAACAATGGTTAGACCAAGATCGGAGAGCTCCTTCGACAGTTCTCTCGCACTATGTCTGCCATAGGCGGTTGGCACTCTCGTACCGACAATAGCAACGCTTGGCGCGTGAAGCAGTTCGATATTGCCTTTCGCGTACAGCACCCAAGGAGGCTGATCGATCTGTCTTAAACGATATGGATAGTTCTTATCGAACGGCGTTAACGTAACCGCCCCTGCTCTTTCGGCAGCTGGAGCCGACTTGTCAGCGAGATCCCATCTCCCCGCAGCGAACCGGTTCATGACCGATTGTGCCTGATCTTTCTTCAGACCAATGCCGGTCAACAGCTCAAATGTCCATATTGGCGTAAGCCATAATTGATGCTCAAGCGCCTTCGTAATGGAATGCCAGCCAATGCCAGGTATTTCATAGAATGCGACAACCATGCTTCTTTTCAGTTCATTATTGCTATTCATACGCCCATCCCTCTCCTAGATCCGGGCGGCATACATTCTTATCTATTGTGCGTTACATGGATAAAGAATGCAAGTCGGCCGATTAAATTTTGAAAAACCAAATGAAAATGAACAAAAAAAAGCAACCCTCCAACTCCCGTTAACGGGTCGTCGAAAGGTTGCTTACCTTCAGTTCTTGCGTATTAGATTTGTGCTTGGTGAGTCGTGCATTTCTCAAGCAAGCCTTGCTCTTTCAGCACGCTTACGAGCGTGGAGCCCATATCCGTAGGTGTCGGAGCAACTTTGATGCCGCATGCTTCAAGCGTAGCGATCTTCTCTGCTGCAGTACCTTTGCCGCCGGAAATGATAGCGCCTGCATGGCCCATGCGTTTGCCCGGAGGCGCTGTTGCGCCGCCGATGAAGCCGACTACCGGTTTCTTCATGTTCGCTTTGATCCACTCAGCAGCTTCTTCCTCTGCTGTACCGCCGATCTCGCCGATCATGATTACCGCATAAGTGTCAGGGTCTTCATTGAAGCGGTTAAGGATGTCGATGAACTCGGATCCTTTAACAGGGTCGCCGCCAATACCAACCGCGGACGATTGACCGATACCGCGAGTTGTAAGCTGGTGAACCGCTTCGTACGTCAACGTACCCGAACGGGAAATGACGCCAACGTGGCCTTTTGTATGGATGTAACCCGGCATAATACCGATTTTGCACTCGCCTGGTGTAATAACGCCTGGGCAGTTCGGTCCGATAAGAACCGTTTTGCTGCCGTCCATATAACGTTTTACTTTAACCATATCAAGTACCGGAATGCCTTCTGTAATACAGATGACAAGGTCAAGCTCAGCGTCTACGGCTTCCATGATTGCGTCAGCAGCGAATGCCGGCGGTACATAGATAACCGAAGCGTTAGCGCCCGTAGCTTTGACAGCTTGAGCAACCGTGTTGAATACCGGAAGCGATACAACATTTCCGTTGTCAAGCGTGATGTCAACGTTCGTGCCGCCCTTGCCCGGAGTAACGCCGCCAACCATTTGCGTACCGTATTCTAAAGCGCCTTTTGCATGGAATAAGCCGGTTGCGCCTGTAATACCTTGAGTAATGACTTTTGTGTCTTTATTGACCAAAATGCTCACTCTTAACTCACATCCCCTGAATGAATTCGTATGCGGGCATGCCGCAAGTCAAGCTATTTATTTCACGAGAGCGACGATTTTTTGAGCGCCGTCCGACATGGAGTCAGCAGCGACAATGTTMAATCCCGATTGTTTCAAAATAGCTTTTCCGAGGTCTACGTTTGTACCTTCCAGACGAACGACGAGCGGTTTATCAAGACCAACTTGTTTAGCCGCTTCGACAACGCCGTTAGCAATAACGTCGCAACGCATAATGCCGCCGAAAATGTTAACGAAGATCCCTTTTACTTTTTCGTCGGACAAAATAATTTTGAAAGCTTCGGTAACCTTCTCCGCTGTTGCACCGCCCCCTACGTCGAGGAAGTTGGCCGGGTCGCCGCCGAAGTATTTGATAATATCCATCGTTGCCATTGCAAGGCCTGCGCCGTTAACCAAGCAGCCGATGTTGCCGTCTAGGGCGATGTAGCTGAGATCGTATTTGGAAGCTTCGATTTCTTTCGCATCTTCCTCTTCGAGGTCGCGAAGCGCTACGATGTCTTTGTGGCGATACAGCGCGTTGGAATCGAAGTTCAGCTTCGCGTCAAGGGCGATAACTTGTCCGTCGCCAGTAACAACAAGAGGGTTGATCTCCGCGATGGAAGCGTCCTTCTCAACGAATGCCGTGTAAAGAGAGATCATGAACTTAACTGCTTTATTAACCAGCTCGCCTGGAATATTGATTGCATATGCCAGCTTGCGCGCTTGGAATGCCTGAAGGCCAACAGCCGGATCGACAACCTCTTTGAAAATTTTCTCCGGGGAATGCTCGGCAACTTCTTCGATTTCCGTGCCGCCTTCTTCCGAAGCCATTATAACGACGCGGCCTGTACCACGGTCGAGAACGACGCCGATATAATATTCTTTCTTAATGTCGCAGCCTTGCTCGATGAGAAGACGTTTGACTTCTTTGCCCTCTGGGCCAGTTTGATGCGTTACGAGCACTTTGCCAAGAATTTCGCTAGCGTATGCACGCACTTCATCCAAGTTTTTTGCTACTTTAACGCCGCCCGCTTTACCGCGTCCGCCAGCATGAATTTGTGCTTTCACGACAACTACGGAAGTTCCGAGCTCTTTGGCCGCTTCTACAGCTTCATCAACCGTGAAGGCAACTTTACCTTCAGGTACGACTACACCATACTGTTTAAGGACCGCTTTCCCTTGATACTCATGGATATTCATTGTTGAAATCCTCCATTTCACAGACTGAAATCAGTCATATGTACACAAACCTTTATTATTGTAGCACCTTTCCATGCTTGTTACCTTATTTTCACGCATAATTAATACGGCTTTTTTGATATGGGTTTAATCTCTTTTTGAGATTAAACCGCAGGAGCCAGGCAAACTACGCCAAATAGTATAACCTTAAACCTCATTTATTACGCGACAAATGTTATAGGATTGACAGTAAGGAAAGGCATGATCTATGATAGTGCCATAATCTAAAAAATGGAAACGGAATGGTTAGGAAGCACCTTCATTCAATACTTGGAGGTGCTGTTTTTTATGTTCAGTTTGGTACAAAGCGCAAGCGTTTACGGAGTTGACGGCAGAAGCATTTCGGTTGAAGTCGACATATCGAGCGGCTTGCCTCAGGTCAATGTAGTCGGGCTGCCCGACCCCGCTGTTCGCGAATCAGTGGAACGTGTTCGGGCTGCGATTAAGAACAGCGGCTTCAGCTTTCCAATGGATCGCATAACGGTAAATTTAGCGCCAGCTGATCTTCGCAAGGAAGGCACCGCGTTCGATCTTGCGATCGCAGTTGGCATATTAACGGCCAGCGCGCAGATCGGAGCTCAACCGTTCGAGCGTACCCTTCTCATCGGCGAGCTATCTCTTAATGGAGGCGTCAAGCCCGTATCAGGAGTGCTTGCGATGATCGAGCAGGCAAAGAGCAGCGGTATTACGAGAATCGTCCTTCCCCTCGCCAACGCTGCCGAAGCGGCATGGATATCCGGCATGGAACTGTTCGCCCTCACGCATCTCAAGCAATTGCAGGGCGAGAAGGCGAGCGGCGAACAGGATTGGAATCGGCTGCGGTTCGACCCATCGGCTAAGAATGCAGGCACTCGCGGCAAGGCAGGCCTTGCAACTGCTCTATCGGATGAAGATGATGCTTTCGACTTTAGCGACGTTATCGGTCAGCATCAAGCGAAGCGGGCAATGCTAATCGCAGCCGCCGGCAAACACAATATTTTGCTAAGCGGACCGCCGGGAACGGGCAAGACAATGATGATCCGTCGTTTGCCCGGCATATTACCGCCRCTGAGCGAGCAAGAAGCGCTTGAGGTAACGAAGATATACAGCGTAGCCGGCAAGCTGTCTGATGCGCCTCAGGGGTTAATTACGCGTCCACCATTCAGAGCTCCGCATCATACGATTTCTTCTGGCGGTCTAATTGGCGGCGGCTCCATTCCGAAGCCGGGGGAAATTACGTTAGCCCATCGCGGTGTCTTATTCCTCGATGAATTGCCTGAATTTCCGCGGCAGGTGCTTGAGATGATGAGGCAGCCTTTAGAAGATCGGGTCGTCACGATCGCAAGATCGAAGGCCGTTTTCCAGTTTCCCGCCAATCTCATGCTAGCCGCCTCCTTCAACCCTTGCCCTTGCGGCTATTATGGCCATGAATATGGCGAGAAACGCTGCACATGCAATTCGACGGCGATTAGCCGCTACCGTTCCAAGCTATCCGGCCCGCTTCTTGACCGTATCGATCTGCAGCTTGAAGTGCCTAGGCCTATCATGATGGAACAAGGAAAAGGAGCTGAGCTGGGCTTAACTTCAGCAGATATGCGACGGATTGTTCAGGAAGCGAGGGTGCGCCAACAGCAGCGCACACGCTCAATTGGGACCGTGTGGAACAGTGAGCTGACCAGCTCTGCGCTTCGCAAGCATGCCTTGCTTAAGCCAGCAGCTTTATCGCTGCTCGACCACGCTTTCCAGCTGTTCGGTATCAGCATGAGGGCCTATGACCGGCTCCTTAAGCTCGCGCGTACAATCGCTGATGTGGAGGGGAGCGAAGAGGTCGAGGCGGAGCATGTCGCCGAAGCAATTCAATATCGGAGATTGGATACGGTGTAGCAGTTGCAAATAACTGCTTACACTTGATAAGATTTTTGTAACGACTGCATAAAGTCGCTATTTTGAATGGATTTTGTACAATCAAAAGGCTAAGAACGAGACGATAATAGAGTTTGATTGGATTTTGTGCAGGCAAATGGTCGGAGGTTGGCAGTTGAAGGCTAAAATGCCGATTTTGACTGTATGATTTCCACTCAAGCGTCGCTTAACAGGCGATTTAGACCAATTAAACGGTATGAAATACAGGCAAAACGTATGATCATACACGTTATGCAAGTTGAAATGGCTGATAATAAATCAATCAGTCGCAATTTCTCTGAATTACTTTCAATTTTGTTTAGTTAAAAGACTCGCAGCCTATGGTTGCGAGTCTTTGCTTTCTGTTGATATGGACCAAAGTGTGCGATTACTACGCGGACAACCCTCTCCGACGCATTTATCAGAATGCACCTTCAATATGCTTGCACTCCGCGACGCTCCCGTCGCTACTAATTGCTACGGCAATGACATCGAAACGTACTGGACTGTCCAGCAAGCCTGCGTTCCGCATATAGACGAGAGCTGTCGATCTGACCTTCATTTGCTTGCGAATATCGACCGATTCAGAGGCCGTACCGAAGCGGCTTGCTCCCGACCTTCTTGTACGTACCTCAACGAATACCGTCCTGCCTTCATGCTCGGCAATCGTATCGATCTCGCCGATGCGGCAGCGCCAGTTACGCTCGATAATTCGATAGCCTGCTGCTTCAAGCAGGCTGCAAGCGGCATCCTCGCCTAGCTTTCCAAGCTGCAGTCTATTTTGCGTCATTCCAATCCCTCGCTTTGCGATCCGAGCGATAGACGAAACTTAATATTTCAGCGACGAGCGTGTACAGCTCGGCCGGTATTTCTTGATCGACATCCAACTTAGAGAGCACCTCTACCAGCGAAGCATCCTCTTGAATCGGGATACCATTCTCCTTCGCCTTCTCCAATATCTGATCGGCAATATGTCCCTTGCCCTTGGCTATCATTACAGGAGCATTCCGCTCGCCTGGCTCATACTTTAGCGCTACCGCCTTGCGGGAGGGAACCGATGAACGGTTGCCTTGCTGATCTCCGGTCATATTTTGAAATCGACTCCTTTGTACCTCGCCTGCGAGAACTGCGACAGATCAGGCGGCGTCAGCGGCTTCTTCGCCTTCTMAGCGCCCTGATCCTGCTTCTGTTCGGTCTCCGCTCCCGGCTTAGGCAACGGCGTTGTACGAAGCGACAGCAGTTGGTAGCCGGTCTCCTGCAGTCGTTCTGCCACTTCCATGCGCGAAGCTTCCGCTAGCGCTCCAATAGCAGGGTGATCGTTCCACAAATTCAGACTGACGATCTTGTCCACTACATTCACGTCAACCAACGTATCGCCAAGATTGTTCATCGACAAATTGAATAACAATCGGCAATTGGCAGCATCGAGTTCGCCTTTGCGTCCGCGGCGGGTCTGAATATGAACCGACGCGGTCTGATTGCCGTCTTGCCCGTTCAGCGGAATAAACATCGTGACATGCGTAAGAATGGAGCTGTTGCGCTCCGGTGTCAGCAGCAGTTGCTGCCCCGTAATTTGGGAAACGAGCTGCTGCGCCGTCTCCTTGATTGCTGGCGGCGTGTCACTATCCGAGATGAGCGAGAGCAGCGCGCTCTTTAGCGATTCATGCTGCGCGCTTGGAGTTTGCTGAGCCGGCTGCGCTTGAAGCTGAATGTCCGGTTTCGGTGCATCCAGACCGAGAGCGTTTGCTTGCTGTAATAAACCGGCTGTACGTTCCATGCCTCCTGCAAGTCGTGTTTCCGCGGCAGCCGGCTTCGCCTGCTGCTCTTCCACAGCGCCTTGATTGACTCGAGCATGTCCACTGTTTTCTTGCTCAATCTCCGGCAACTGAGGTTTCGCTAAGCCGCTGCTATTACCACGCTCTGCTTCAAATCCTCTAGTACTCGTGGCCACTGCACGAGCAGTCGACTCTGAATCTCCCTCGCCAGCACTCTCACTAACGCTTGCACCAACCGCAGCTTGCGACTGCTCCTCGACTGGCTGAGATGTTGCAGCCGCACGAGCTGCGGCAGCATCAGGCGCAGCCGTAGCCTTGGCGAGCTGAAGCTCATGATCGACTCCAAGCCATTTCATCATTTGGCCGATCCAATTCTGCGAGCCTTTGCCTCCAGCAGATGCTGTTTGGCGGCTTTCAGCCTGTCCGCTTCCAACCTCGTCTGCTCCCTCGCCTTGAACAGCCGCCGCATCCACCGCGCTTCCCGTTGCAGATGCCGTTCCCGCTGCCGTTGTTGCCGTTGTTGCCGTTGTTGCCRTTGTTGCCGTTGTTGCCGTTTGCGCAAGCCCATCTGGCTTGCCAGCTAACGATAACGAAGGCGTAGCCGCCTTCGCTCCAGCAGCGCCAGCTTCAGGCTCGCTATCGGCAGTCGCAGTGCCATCAATCGCGCCCCGCAACAACTCCGCTCCTTCAGCCAACAGCGCAGCTACGCGCGCTGCTGCTGGCGGCAGCGTCTTCGCTTCAGCAGTTGCCTCTCCATCCTGCCCTTGCAACGTTTGCGTCATCGTCATCGCTGAGAGCTGCTTCTGGAGCGTATCCAGCAACTCATGCGCATCCTGCCYGAACATGACCTGCTGTAACGACGCTACGACGGCTCCCGTCATCGGCAGGCCGCGCTTATGCGCCGCGGCGGCTGCATTCATCCACTGCTCAATATCGCCGCCCTCCGGCATTGCTGCAGCAGCCTGCTGGAAAGCTTGCGCCACTTCCTTCGTGAGCACTAGACCTTCCCGGCGAAGATCCTTAATGAGCGCCAGCGCCCATTTCGTCTCCGGCAGCCCTAAAGCTTTTGCCCATTCCTTGAAATTCTCATCCGGCATGCCGAGCGCGCTTGGTTCTACCTGCTTGAGCACAATAAGCGCGCCAGAGGATTGCGGCTGAACTTGCATCAATGCCGTCTGCCCCTGCTGTAGCGGAATTTCTAACTTAGCGCGAACTTGCACGCCGTTTATTTGTACGAGCGCTTCGTTATTCTCCATGACTTGCAGGACCACGCCGCGAACCGTTTGGCCTGTCTTAAGCTCCAGCGCCCGCGTATCATTGCCGGCGGCTTCCCCCAGATAGGTTCTCATCATCTGGCCGATGTTCATCTATGCATCCGCCTCCCTTRCATTCTCTTTACGGCTTACGATCTTCTCGTTCGCAACACATGTACCCTATATATCGGCTGGCAAGCTTCTTCCGTGTAGGTTTTCCAATCAAAAACGCCTGCCGCTTGTAGTGGCAGCAGTTGCCAAGAACAAGAAGACAGGCGTTCGTATGTACAATGGTCGCGTTATACAAGCAGTTGCTGCTGCTCTGCAAAGAGCTTGCCGAGAAACGTTCGACGATGGAGCGGACTCGCGCCATACTCAAGCAGTCTCTCCCGGTGAAGCTTCGTTGCATAACCTTTATGAATGGCAATTCCGTATTCCGGATAAGCTTCCTCCCACTCACTCTGGCAAAGTCTGTCACGCGTTACTTTTGCGACGATAGACGCTGCCGCAATGGACTGGCTAGTCGCATCGCCTTTAATAATCGATTGCTGCGGAAGCGGCACGTCCACCTTCTCCGCATCGATTAGCAAATAATCAGCCGGCATCTCAAGCGATTCCACCGCCAGCTTCATGGCCAGCCTTGCCGCTTGCTTAATATTGATTCGATCGATCGTCTCCGCATCGACGCGCGCAACGGACCAAGCGACAGATTGCCGCAAAATAATGTCATACAGCATATCGCGCTTCTTCTCAGAAAGCTTCTTAGAATCGTCAACACCGTCAATGATGAGACCGGGAGGCAAAATAACTGCGCCGGCGACTACATCGCCGAATAAGCAGCCTCGCCCCACCTCGTCCACACCTGCAATGGTCTTGTATCCGTCGCTCCATAAAGCTCGTTCAAACTGCAGCATCATATTGTTTCCCCCTAGCCCCGGCTAGTCGTTTCTTCCAGGCATATCATCATACGGCGCTTCAAGCGTAATCCGGCCAAGCTTTCCAGCTCGCAGATCGCGCAAAATAATGCCCGACGTTTTCTCCAAGTCTACTCGCCCGCCACCAATCAAGCAGCCTCTGCGACGTCCAATGTCTTCCATGACTCGTACGATTTCATCCGAATCCTGAATATCCTTCGGTGGCGTGTCCAGTCCGTAACGTTCGCTAATCGTCGGCCAATAACGGTCAACCAGCTCCCGAACGGCGAAAAACGCAATATCATCAACGTTCAATATTTGCTCTTTAATTGCTCCTGTCATCGCAAGTCGATAGCCAACGAGCTCATCCTCGAACTTCGGCCACAAAATGCCCGGCGTATCGAGCAGCTCAATATCGCCGCCAACGCGAATCCATTGCTGCCCCTTCGTCACGCCTGGGCGATCGCCCGTTATCGCAATATTGCGGCCAGCGAGACGATTAATGAGTGTCGACTTGCCGACATTCGGAATGCCGACGATGAGCGCTCTAATCGCGCGCGGGTTCATGCCTTTCGCGATTTGGCGGGCAATCTTCTCATGAAGAATTTGCTTCGCCTTCACGGGAATGTCGCCAATTCTTGTGCCTGTCGACGAATCGACCGCTACGCATTCATGACCTTCATTGGCAAAATATTGCATCCAGCTTTCCGTTGCTTTCGGATCTGCAAGATCTGACTTGTTAAGCACGATAAGACGCGGCTTATTGTTCAGAATATCGTCGATCATCGGATTACGACTGGAGATCGGCACACGCGCATCGAGAAGCTCGATTGCGATGTCGATTAATTTGAGCTTGTCCTGTATCTGTCTCTTGGCCCGCGTCATATGACCGGGAAACCATTGAATCGTCATTCCTTCACCTCAAACCTCAATCAAACTTCTGTTACTTCGTCCAATGTTTAATAAACTCAAGCTTGTTCAGCGGCCAGAAAATAATATCCGCACGGCCTACGATCTCTTCGTCTCTTACGAAGCCGATAAACCGGCTGTCCGTACTGTTGCTGCGATTGTCGCCTAGCGCAAAGATCGTGTTCTCTGGTACCGTCGCTTCTGTTACTTGGCTATTCGGGAAGTCGGTATTAATACCAGGCTCATTATACAATTCGCCTCTTGCATGAGCTTCTTCGATCGCTTCCTTAATATACGGCTCTTCGATTTTTTTATCATTAATATATAGATCGTCACCTTCAAGGCGAATGACATCGCCCGGGACGCCGATTACGCGTTTAATGAACTTGCGGTGCTGATCAGGCACGTCGAACACAACGACCTCACCAAACTTAGGCTCACGAATCGAATACAATATTTTATTAACAATTAGCCGCTCGCCCGTCTCGAAATTAGGCTCCATCGAGGGACCATCGACAATAAAAGGCGAGAACAAAAATTGCCGTATAATAAACACAAGCACTACCGCAATGACGAGCGCTTTAATCCATTCCACGATTTCCTTATAAGCGCCGCCCTTCTTAACCGATCCTGTTCCATATGTAACAGCACGCCCCGGGAGCGGGTTCTGCCCATCCTCACCAGCTGTATGCTTCATTTCATTGCTGTCATCATTCTCTGAAACACCATTGTTCTTCTGTAAGTCCATCTGTCCCGCCCTCTTTCCTTAAGCGTTGTTAAGTAAGTATAGCTGCAAAAAAACGAAGAGGAGCTTGTTTGCGCAAGCCCCCCTTGTTTGTTCATCTTAACGAATCTCTTTAATTCTGGCAGCTTTACCGCGCAGACTGCGAAGGTAGTACAGTTTCGCACGACGTACTTTACCACGGCGAGCCACTTCGATTTTTTCGAGTTTTGGCGAGTGCAGCGGGAAAGTTCTTTCCACGCCTACACCGTAAGAAATTTTGCGCACTGTAAAAGTTTCGCTAATTCCGCCACCGCGACGTTTGATAACAACGCCTTCGAACAACTGAATACGCTCACGAGTACCCTCGATAACTTTAACATGTACTTTCAAAGTGTCGCCTGGACGAAAGTTTGGAAGATCTTTGCGCAATTGCTCTTGTGTAATTGCTTGTACGATATTCATTTAAAATTTCACTCCTTCCACCATAGACGTTCATAGAAGCTCGCCGGATTCCATTGAATCGGTTCATCACTGCTAGCGGACCGCCCGATATACGAACAACATTAAAAATTTTATCATACCTAAAAAAATATATCAACTTGTTTTTCCGACGGTCACAATCATGTATACTTGTACGTATAATATATTGACAAAATACGACAGAAACGAGGTGCAAAATGCTCCAACAATTATGGAAATCCAAACCGTTCCTCAAAGCGGGCGTCGCCATGATCGTCGCAAGTTCGATCGCTGCCTACGCTCCCGGGGAACCTGCCTTTGCTGAAAGCGTTCCGTTCGTCGATACGAACGGTCACTGGGCCCAACCCTATATCAGCTGGGCGGTAGACGAGCATTTGGCATCGGGTTATACGGACGGCTCGTTCAAGCCGAACAGGCCCATCAGCGAGCCCGAATTTCTATCGATGCTTCTGAGGTCGTACGGGCTTCCGACGCAAACGCAATCGTCAGAGGCCTGGTATACGCCTTATTATGACTATGCAGGCAATCTAGGCTGGCCTGTTACTTATGTCACATCGAACGATTCCTTTCGGCGCGGACAAGCCGCCTTGCTCATCGCCACGGCCGTCGAAGGCAAAGCCTTTACGGAAACAAGCGCCGTCGCATGGATATTGGAGGAAGGCATCTCCAACGGGCGAACTTCCGCTACCGTCGCCGGCTTCGAAGGGAACGGCTTGCTTACGCGAGCAGAAGCACTGACTTTCTTTTACAAGCTTAAGGAGCACAGCGCTTCTTTATCCAGCACCAAAATTGCGCAGATCGGCTACTCGCTAGGCGGCATAGCGATCGGCGATAACGCCCAAAAGGTCACGCAATTGCTAGGCAACCCCGCTAGAAAAGAAGCAAGCGGATACAACTTTGCATGGCATATTTACAATACCGACAAAAGCTACAAACAATATCTTATGATCGGTATGCAGAACAACAACGTTGTAGCACTATTCTCGGGTTCTAAGTCGGTGTGGCAAGCTAAGACTGGCATTGTGCCGGGTATAACGATCACCGAAGCGAAGACGAAAACTGGAACTGTTGAGCAAGCTGCCGCTCATGACGACTATTATGAATACATTTCAGAAGGTGTTCATACAACCCTTTTCATTGACCGCAAGGACGGAAATAAAATAAGCGGAATGCTGCTTGTTGACTCCGCAAACATGAACGCTAATTTCTCCAAACCTTCCGAGGCGCTCCAAGCCGCGCTCGAGCAGCAAAGCTTTGACCTCACGAACGCCGAACGAGCGAAGCGGGGTATCTCCCTATTGACATGGGACAAGCTGGCCGCCGCTTCAGCCCGCTCGCACAGTGTCGATATGGGGAGTAGAGATTTCTTCGCCCATWCGAACCTTAGCGGCAAATCGCCATTCGACCGCATGAAAGCAAATGGCGTCCGCTATATGCTGGCATCGGAAAATATAGCGGCAGGTTATAACAACAGCATTTACGCCCACTACGGCTGGATGAATTCCGATTCCGGTCACCGAGAGACGTTGCTGAACAGCAAGCTGGAGAAGCTCGGCACAGGTGTCGGCTTCGGCAACTCTAACAGTACCTATAACATCTATTATACCCAAGATTTTTATACGCCATAATTAGATCATTTTCTAAAAAAACAACAAGCTGCTATCGGTTGCAATCTACCGAACGCAGCTTGTTGTTTTTGTTGCCTCTTATGCTTTCCACTTGATTCCCTCTTGCGCGGCAGCCTCTTTAAGAAACTTGCGCTCCTTGTCCGACAGCTCTGCGTGCTCCAGCAGATCAGGACGGCGTCGTAGCGTACGCAGCAGCGACTGCTGACGTCTCCACACGACTATGTTGGCGTGATGCCCGGACAACAGGATATCGGGTACTCCCCAACCTCGGAACTCAGCTGGCCTCGTATAATGCGGATACTCTAATAAACCGGTGCTGTATGAATCCGTTACCGCGGACGTTTCATTGCCAAGCACTCCTGGAAGCAGCCGAACAACGCTGTCGATGACGGTCATCGCTGGGATCTCTCCGCCTGTCAACACGTAATCGCCGATCGAGAGCTCGTCCGTAACCAGATATTCGCGTATACGCTCGTCATAGCCCTCGTAGTGGCCGCAGATAAGCACGATATGCTCTTCGGCTGCAAGCTCCTCAGCCTTCTTCTGCGTGAAGGTTTCTCCCTGCGGACACATCAAGATGACGCGAGGCTTCACATTAGGAGCAAGCTTCAGATCCTCTACTGCCGCAAAGACTGGTTCTGCCTTCAGCACCATACCGCCGCCTCCGCCATATGGGTAGTCGTCTACGGTATTGTGTTTATTGTTCGAATAATCGCGGAAGTTGATCGCCTGCAGAGAGACAATGCCTTTATCCTTTGCTTTACCCAGTATGCTCGCACCGAACACGCCTTCGAACATTTCCGGGAACAACGTCAGCACATCAATCTTCATTCCTTAGATCAATCCTTCCATCAGCTTAACCGTAACGATCTTCTCAGCAACGTCAACTCGAAGCAGCACGTCATCAATAACCGGAATAAGGATCGGCTTGCCTGCTCCCTTCGGGCGTTCTACGACCCATACATCGTTCGCTCCAGGGCTAAGTATTTCAGTAATCGTGCCGAGCTCCTGACCTTCATCCGTCTTCACCAGGCAGCCGATAATTTCGTGGTAATAATATTCGCCTTCATCCAGCTTGCCTTGCTGGTCCTCCGATATTTTGAGCGCCCAGCCTTTGTACTTCTCCACAATATTAATATCGTCGAAACCGGCCAGTTTTAAAATATATACGTTTTTGTGCGCTCTTGAGCTTATGATCTTCACTTCAAGGGAAGTGCCTTTTTCTTCATCCTGAAGCAGCAGCTTGCTGCCAGGTGCGAACCGCTCGTCCGCGAAGTCCGTCTGCGACAGCACCTTGACCTCGCCTTTAATGCCATGCGTGTTAACGACTTTGCCTACCGTTAAATATTTTCCGCTCATTGTGACCAGCCTTTCGCCTATATGTATATATGTATTATACATGAAAAACGGCTTCGTTCCACGTCGAGCCCGCGGAAGGAAGCCGTCTATGATGTCTCCCTAAAATGGAAAAGGGTTAGGACTGTTCATCCTAACCCTCGCATGCGTGTATTATGACATGATATCGACGACGACGCGCTTCTGCGATTTGACGGAAGCTGAAGTCACAACTGTACGCATCGCTTTCGCAATACGTCCTTGTTTACCGATAATTTTACCGATATCCTCAGGGTGAACCGAAAGCTCGTAAATCGTATTGCGGTCATCATCCTTCACGTTCACACGCACTTCCTCCGGATGATCCACCAAAGCCTTCGCTATGACAAGAATTAATTCTTTCATCTCAAAGCCCTCCGCTGTTCAACCGTTATTATTTTTGAAGTTTAAGCTCGTGGAACTTTTTCATGACACCAGCTTTGGAAAGCAGGTCGCGAACAGTGTCAGAAGCCTGAGCACCAGTTTGCAGCCATTTCAACGCTTTCTCTTCATCGATCTTAACTTGAGCCGGTTGTGCAACCGGATTGTAAGTACCGATTTCTTCAATAAAACGTCCGTCACGCGGCGAACGGGAGTCCGATACAACAACGCGGTAGAAAGGTGCTTTGTGAGCGCCCATCCGTTTCAAACGAATACGTACTGCCATTAGAATTCACCTCCTTCGAAAAATAAACGTTTCGTATATCTGCTATGCAACCCGCATTAGAACGGGAACTTCATATTTTTGCCGAGCATGCCTTTGAGCCCTTTCTTGCCGCCTTTAGGCCCTTTCGGTCCCATCATCGACGAGAACTGCTTCATCATTTTCTTCATATCATCGAACTGCTTAATCAAACGGTTCACTTCAACGATCGTTGTACCGCTGCCCGTTGCGACGCGCTTGCGACGGCTATGGTTGAGCAGCTCAGGCTTCTGCTTCTCTTCCTTCGTCATCGAGCGGACAATCGCTTCGACGCGGCCGATCTGCTTCTCGTCGATCTTCATATCCTTAACGCCCTTCATCTTGTTCATGCCGGGCAGCATATCCATAATCTGATCGAGCGGGCCAAGCTTGCGCACCTGAGCCATCTGTTCCAGGAAGTCGTCAAACGTGAATTCCGCCGTGCGCATCTTGCGTTCCATCTCTTTGGCTTGATCCGCGTCGATTCCGGCTTGCGCCTTCTCGATCAACGACAGCATGTCGCCCATGCCGAGAATACGCGATGCCATCCGCTCCGGATGGAACGGCTCAAGCGAATCGATCTTCTCGCCCATTGCGGCGAACTTGATCGGACAGCCTGTTACAGCCTTAACCGATAGCGCCGCGCCGCCGCGAGTATCGCCGTCAAGCTTCGTCAGTACAACACCTGTAAGCTCGAGCTGCTCGTGGAAGCTTTGGGCTACGTTAACGGCGTCTTGACCCGTCATTGCATCGACTACGAGCAGCACCTCATCAGGCTTAACGATCTGATGAATGTTCTTAAGCTCTTCCATCAGCGCTTCGTCAATATGCAGACGGCCCGCTGTATCGATAATGACGTAATCGTTATTGTTTTCCTTCGCGAACTGCAAGCTTTGACGAGCAATCTCAACTGGCGATGTCTGATCGCCAAGAGCGAATACAGGCGCATTAATCTGTTCGCCGAGCACTTGAAGCTGCTTAATTGCCGCCGGGCGATAAATATCGCACGCAACGAGCAACGGCTTGTGATTGCCCTTCTGCAGCAGCTTCGCTAGCTTACCGGACGTCGTTGTTTTACCTGCGCCCTGCAAGCCGGCCATCATGATGACAGTCGGCGGCTTGTTCGCTTTAGCAAGCTTGCTTTGCGTACCGCCCATTAATTCCGTGAGCTCTTTATTTACGATATCGATGACGACCATGCCGGGCGTAAAGCTCTTGGATACGTCCAAGCCCAAAGCCTTTTCCTTCACCTTGGCGATAAAGTCCTTCACGACTTTGAAGTTAACGTCCGCTTCCAAAAGCGCCAGCCGCACTTCGCGCATCGCTTCGTTCAGATCGTCCTCGGTTACTTTCCCCTTACCCCTCAGCTTGCTGAATACATTCTGAAGCCTATTCGATAAGCTCTCAAATGCTGCCATGAACCGTCACCTCCTTCTCTAGTCGATTATCCGCCGCCCTGAACGCATCAATCACATTCACTAGCGCGGCTCTTGCTGTATCATCTATTACTAAGCTCATTACACTCTTCTCCAGCTGTTCGGTTAGCTTCAGCAGCGTTTCATGCTTTGCAAGCAGGTTCAGCTTGCTTTCGTAGCCTTCGAGCGCTTGCTCCGCTCGCTTCACGTTATCGTATACGGCTTGACGGCTAATGCCGAATTCCGCAGCGATCTCGCCCAGTGAGAAGTCGTCGTGAAAATAATATTTGAGAAACGTCTGCTGCTTCTCGGTTAGAAGCGGCTCATAAAAGTCGAATAGCAAATTAACTCTGGTAGTCTTCGATAAGGCGTCTGGTTCATTTGCTTTCATCCCCTTCGCCTCCCGATTCCTAACTTCACTATTACGCTATCAGCAAGCCGTCAAGGCATTCACCTTTACAGCATTGCAACGACTCTTATCATACATGACGCCATGGGCGGCTGTCAAGCTTTTGTACTTGTCACCAAAATGAATTATTGACCAGCCTGCGCTTCCTCTTCTTCGCGCTGAATTAAGCCGGCGAACAGCGCATGCACGAACTGCTCGGAATCGAATTGCTGCAGGTCGCCCATCTTCTCGCCGAGACCAACAAGCTTCACCGGCAGATTCAGCTCGTTGCGGATTGCGATGACGATGCCGCCTTTTGCCGTACCGTCAAGCTTCGTCAGCACGAGGCCGGTTACGCCGCTTTTCTCGCCGAACAGCTTCGCTTGGCTAAGCGCGTTCTGTCCCGTTGTCGCGTCGAGAACGAGCAATACTTCATGCGGCGCATCAGGCAGCTCGCGCTGGATAACGCGGAATATTTTGTTAAGCTCTTCCATCAGATTCGTCTTGTTCTGAAGACGTCCGGCTGTATCGCACAGCAACACGTCGACGCCGCGCTGCTTAGCCGCTTGAACGGCATCGAACATGACGGCTGCGGGATCGGAACCGGATTGCTGCTTAATGACGTCAACGCCTACGCGCTGTCCCCAAACTTCAAGCTGCTCGATCGCTCCGGCACGGAACGTATCGCCGGCAGCCATCAGAACGCTCTTGCCTTCGCTCTTGAACTTATGCGCAAGCTTGCCGATCGTCGTCGTTTTGCCGACGCCGTTCACGCCTACGAACAGAATAACGGTAATGCCGCTGGAAGCCATCCGCAGTGCTGATTGGTCGTCGCCCTTCATCAGACCGATCAGCTTCTCTGAAAGAATTGGCTGCAGGTCGGATGCATCCTCGATCTTGCGCTTCTTCACCTCTGCGCGCAGCTCGTCGATAAGCTGCATAACCGTATTAACGCCTACGTCAGCGCCGATCAGAATCTCCTCAAGCTCCTCGTAGAACTCCTCGTCGATTTTTTTGCGGCGCAGAATAAGCTCTTCGACCTTCTCGACGAAAGCGGTACGCGTCTTGGTGAGGCCTTCCTTAAATATATTCGTAACCGCTTCTGTCTTCGATGCAATGCTTTCCTTCAGCTTCTTGAAAAAACTCATTCTCTATTTCCTCCATCCTAAGCATAGGGGCCATTCTTTATTTCTACGTATCTACGCCGAAACCGGTTCTTCTTCTTCCAGACGCACCGACACCAGCTTCGATACGCCGCCTTCCTCCATCGTTACCCCGTACAGGACGTCAGCTTCTTCCATCGTGCCTTTGCGGTGCGTTACGACGATGAATTGCGTCAAACCGGAGAATTCGCGTAAGTATTGGGCAAAACGAGCTACGTTCGCCTCATCCAGCGCAGCTTCTACTTCATCGAGTACGCAGAAAGGCACGGGCTTCACTTGCAAAATGGCGAACAACAGCGCTATCGCTGTGAGCGCCCGCTCACCGCCAGATAGCAGTTGAAGGTTTTGCAGTTTCTTGCCTGGCGGCTGAGCTACAATATCGATGCCCGTATCGAGCACACGGTCCGGCTCTACTAGTACAAGATCGGCGCGTCCCCCGCCGAACAGCTTCGCGAATACGACGACGAAGTGGCCTCGAATCGCTTCGAATGTCGTCTTGAACCGCTTCGACATCTCGTCGTCCATCTCGCGAATAACTTGATACAGCGTCGTCTTCGCTTCAATAAGATCGTCCTTCTGCTCCGACAGGAAGTCGAAGCGCTCCTTCACGCGCTCGTATTCATCGATCGCGCCAAGGTTCACTTCACCGAGTGCCGTAATCTGACGCTTCAGATCACGTACTGCCGTCTGCGTGCCAAGCACATCCTCCGGCACCGGATACTGCTCCTTCGCCAATTCAAAGCTAAGCTCGTATTCTTCGCTTAGCTTGCGAAGCAGGTTATCAAGCTCTACGTCGAGCCTATTAGCGGCGATTTCGGTCTGCCGCATTTGTTCTTCGACTGCTCTAAGCTGAGCGCGCTGCTCCTTCGTCTCGCTCTCGCCTTCCTCAATTTCCTGGAAGCGCTGCGAGCGCTCGGCACGCTTCAGATCCGTCTGCTCCGCGCATTGCTGCTTCTTAATGCGCAGCGCATTAAGCTGCTCGATCTGGCGAACCGACTCCTCGCCATGACGAGCCAGCTCCTCATCCTGCTGCTCGGACAACGAGCGCAGGCTGGCAAGCTCTTGCTTCGCCCGCTGAATGTCCGCGCGCACCCGCGTCGCTTGATCATCGAATGATTGCTTCTCTTGATCAGTCTTCGCTGCGGCGATTTTAATATCGGTAAGCTGCCCTTGCAGCTCCTCCTTCGCGAACTCGCTTGCTTTGCGCCGCTCCTCTGCCAGACGAATCGCTTCTTGCAGCCTTGCTTCATCTATTACGAGCTGCTCTAACCGTTTCTCGGCAGCTGCCCCAGCCGCTTGCAGCGTCTCCAGCTCATTCTTGTTCGTGCTGCGATCAGCCGTATGCAATTGCTGCTGCTCGTCCAAGTTCTTCGCTTCATTATTTAATTGCTGGAGCTCGGCGCGAATTTGCTGCTCTTCAATTCGGCATTGCTCAGCCTTTGCACGCAGCTCTTCCATGTTATGCGAGCGAATAGACTGTTCCTTGCGCAGGTCGCTTAGCTTGTCCCGCAATTGTTCAACCGTAACTCTTGCATCAGCTATCTCTTGGTCGAGCGCTTCGATCTGACGCTGTCTGCCAAGCAGGCTTGCGCCTTTCTTCTGCAAGCTGCCGCCTGTCATCGAACCGCCGGCGTTCACAATATCACCGTCCAGCGTAACGACACGGTAGCGGTATTGGCACTTGGACGCGATGCGATTCGCTTGCTCCAACGTCTCGGCGAGCAATACGTTGCCGAGCAAGTTGTTCACGATCGCTTCGTACTTCTTGTCGCTTCCTACAAGATCGGCTGCGACGCCAATGAATCCTTCGACTTCGGATGCGATCCGCTTATCATGCTCAGGCACTTGCCGCCCGCGAATGACATCGAGAGGCAGGAATGTCGCTCTGCCGAGCTGTCTTTGCTTCAAGAAGCTGATTGCCGCGCGAGCCGACTTCTCATCCTCCATAACGACATGCTGGAGCGCTCCTCCGAGCGCCGTCTCGACAGCTGTCTCGATCCGCTCCGGTACGCGCACGAGCTCAGCGACCGCTCCATGAACGCCGGATATGCCGCCTGAACTGCGGCGTGCAGCCTTCAGCACTTCCTTAACGCCGTGCATGAAGCCATCAAGCGCATCCTGCATTTCTTTCATCGTGTCGCGACGCGAAATATGGCTGTCCAGCTTCTGATCCCACTTGCGAATGGCCATCGTCACTTCATCGATTGTCTGCGTATTCGACTTCGACTGCTCCGACTCCGCTATCGATTTACTGCGCGCTTGCTCCAGCTGCTCCAGAGTCGCTTGCAGCGCTTGCTGCAATTGTTCTCTTCGCTCGCTTACGCGGGTCTGCTGCTCCGACCATTTGGACTCGTCCTCGCTCATCCGCTCCATTCGGCGCTGCAAAGCCTCTTGCTGCTGCGCAGCATAACGAATTTCGTTGCGGCTCTGCGCCATCGAACTAAGCACCTCAAGCAGCTCGCTCTTAAGCGTCTCCTCTGCATCGGGAGCCGTTCCGCCGGCAACGCCGAGCAGCCGGAACTCTTCTTCCTTCATCTTGGCGCGCAGATCGGCAAGCTCCAGCTCCAATGCCGCAGCTTTGCTTCGGAATTCGGCTTCTTCCTTCGTCAAGGCGCCGATACGCGCATCTTGCGAAGCAATCGACTCCTCCAGCTGCCGCTTATTCTGCTCCAAGTTACGAAGACGTTCCTTAAGCACCTCGCCGTAGCCTTCACACTTCTCGAAATCTTCGCTGATTTGCAGCATTAATTCATGCAGCTGATCCAGCGTCGTCTCCAGTTCGCGAAGCATATGGCGATCCTTCTCCAGGTGAGCGTCATGCGAGCTTACGATCGTCGACAACTGCATCTGCTCATTCGTCAGCTTCTCGAGCTTGCCGCTCGCTTCCGTCCACGAACCGTGAATCTGCTCGATATTATGTACGTACATGGAGATTTCTTTGTTTTTCAACTGTTCTTTAAGCGCCTTGAAGTGGATCGCCTTCTCCGACTGCTTACGGAGAGGTTCAACCTGATCCTCAAGCTCGGTGACCAGATCGTGAATCCGAAKCAGGTTCTGCTCCGTCTCATCCAGCTTCTTCTGTGCCTCGCGCTTGCGGGATTTATATTTGACGATACCCGAAGCCTCTTCGAAAATACCTCGGCGATCCTCGGAACGCGTACTCAATATCTCCTCGATTCGGCCTTGTCCGATAATCGAATACGCTTCCTTCCCGATGCCCGTATCCATGAACAGCTCGGTAATATCCTTCAGCCTGCATGGCTGCTTATTAATTAAGTACTCACTGTCGCCGCTTCGATGAACCCGGCGGGTGACCGTTACTTCATTATATTCGAGCGGCAGCGCGCCATCCGCGTTATCCAGCGTCAGCGATACCTCACCGTAGTTGACCGCTTTGCGGGCGTCGCTTCCGGCGAATATGATGTCTTCCATCTTGCCGCCGCGCAAGCTCTTCGCGCTCTGCTCGCCCAGCACCCATCTGATACCGTCGGAAATATTACTCTTGCCCGAGCCGTTCGGCCCAACAACAGCCGTAATGCCGGTAACAAATTCCATTTCCGTGCGATCGGCAAATGATTTAAAACCTGATAATTCAATCCTCTTCAGAAACATGGTTTGGCTTTCACCTCACCCTACATTGTACCACAACTGAGTGCCATCCGTTAACCATATCGGCGGACAAAATGACAGATGCAGCTAAGTCCTTTGAGCGGAATACTGTCCTTACCTCTTGAGTGGATTTTGTGCAGTCAAAAGACTAGATATGAGACTATATCAGAGTTTGATTGGATTTTGCACAGTCAAATGGACGGTGAAAGGCTGCTGTGTGTTAAAATGTAGGTTTTGACTGCATGTTTTCCACTCAAGCATCACTTAACAGGTGATTGGGACCGATTAGAGTGTATGAAATACAGGCAAACGAAACACCCCTCGGAAGACGCGGCCTCCGAGGGGTGTTCTATTATCGTTCTATGCTTGCTGCTCTTGCGATAAGTTGCGCCATGCCTCAGCAGCCGCACGTTGCTCCGCTTCCTTCTTCGTCCTGCCCGAGCCGATGCCGAATCGCTCGACACCGAGGTATACCTCCACGACAAACTCCCGATCGTGAGCAGGGCCGCGTTCCTCTACGATCCGATACTCGACCGGACCCAGTCCATGATGCTGCGAGCGTTCCTGCAGCTTGGACTTGGCATCCTTCACAAGCAGACCATAGTCATTCGAATCAATGAACGGGAACATATGCTGCTGCAGGAAGCTTCGTACCTGCTCAATTCCTGCATCGAGGAAAATCGCGCCAATGAACGATTCGAACAAATCGGCGAGCAGCGCTTGACGCTGCCGTCCGCCCAGTTGTTCCTCTCCGCGACCGAGCAGCACATGCGCTCCAAGCTCCAGTCGTTCAGCGAACTGTGCTAAGGAAGGCTCGCATACAACCGATGCGCGCATTCTCGTCAGCTCGCCTTCCGGCCGCTGCGGATAGGTCATGAACAAGTACTCCGACACCAGCAGCTGCAGCACCGCGTCGCCGAGAAACTCCAGCCGCTCGTTGTCCTTCGTCTGTGCACCCTTGTGCTCATTCACATATGACGTATGGGTAAAAGCCTGTTTCAGCAGCCGCGGACGTTTAAAATGGAGCTGCAGCCTCTGCTGCAGCTCCATAAAGGAATCACGCTTCATAAACTTTCATCACGATCGTTGCGTTATGGCCGCCGAATCCGAATGAATTCGACAGTGCCGTCTTCACATCCGCTTTGCGCGGCGTATTAGGCACATAATCCAGATCGCACTCCGGATCTTGGTTATCCAAGTTGATCGTTGGCGCAATAATACCGTTCTTGAGGGTAAGTCCAAGGATGACAGCCTCTACGCCGCCGGCAGCACCGAGCAAATGACCTGTCATCGACTTCGTCGAGCTTACGGCTACTTTATAGGCATGATCGCCCAGCGCCTTCTTGATCGCCTTCGTCTCCGAACGGTCGCCTACCGGCGTCGATGTGCCATGCGCGTTGATGTAATCGATCTCCGAAGGCTCAATACCCGCATCCTTAAGCGCTTTGGTCATGCAGCGTGCCGCGCCATCCGGATCCGGCTCTGTCATATGGTGAGCGTCGCCGCTCATGCCATAGCCGATAATCTCCGCATAGATCTTAGCGCCGCGTGCTTGCGCATGCGCAAGCGATTCAATGACCAATACGCCTGCTCCCTCGCCCATTACGAAACCATCGCGATCGACGTCGAACGGACGGCTTGCCTTCTCCGGCTCTTCGTTGCGAACCGACATCGCGCGCATCGAGCAGAATCCCGCCATGCCAGTCGGACGGATCGTTGCTTCCGCGCCGCCGCAGATCATGACATCAGCATCGCCGCGTTGAATGAGCTTGTAAGAATCGCCGATCGAATGCGTGCCCGTCGCACAAGCGGTAACCGCCGTGCTGTTCGGACCTTTCGCACCCGTCAGCATCGATACTTGGCCGGAGGCCATGTTCGCGATCATCATCGGAATGAAGAACGGGCTGACACGCTTAGGGCCTTTCTCAAGCAAAATATTGTGTTGATCTTCCCACGTGCCAAGACCGCCGATACCAGAGCCGATCATAACGCCAACGCGTTCTGCGTCGATGCCCTCTCCGATCTTCAAGTCCGCGTCTTTAACCGCCAATTGGCTGGCTACAGCCGCGAACTGAACGAAACGGTCCATTCTGCGCGCTTCTTTTTTATCTAAACCGTAATCTTCAGGATTAAAGTTTTTGATCTCTGCGGCAATGCGCGTCGGATATTCGGAGAAATCAAATGCTTCTACAACGGAAACCCCCGACTTTCCTTCAAGCAAATTGCCCCAAAACTGTTCCAAATCAGAACCTAATGAGGTCATAACCCCCATACCGGTAACTACAACTCGTTGTTTCATTCGCTTCACCTCTACGGACAGCAATATGGATGACCAAGCATGCGTCATCTTTATATTTATATAAAAGCTATAACGCTAAGTATAATTGTTAGGAATAAGCCCTCAGGCCTTGTGATCACGCGTCGTTTGAAAACGGTTAAGATGGAGAGAAGTCCCGTTTGTTATAACGGGACTTGTCCTTCTTAGGTATGAGATTGTATGTATTTAACAACTTCTCCCACCGTTGTGATTGTCTCTGCATCTTCATCAGAGATCTCCATATCAAACTCGTCTTCCAGCTCCATGACCAATTCAACGACATCAAGAGAGTCAGCGCCGAGGTCATCTTTAAAGGAAGCTTCCAGCGTGACTTCCGCTTCGTCTACGCCAAGGCGGTCGATGACGATACGTTTTACACGATCTACTACTTCGGACATCCGGTTCACCTCCTCCATGGTATTATACGAGAATTAAAGATAAAATGCCATACGTAACCGTTTTAATTGAATCGGAAGCGGATTTCACCGTCTCTGGCGGCGAGGGCTAACGTTTCGTGGTTGCGGCATTAAGGCTGCTTTACATGTACATGCCGCCGTCAACATGGACGGTCTGGCCTGTCATATATGCAGCGGCGTCCGAAGCCAGGAAGCGAACCGCGTTCGCAATATCTGACGCGTCGCCTAGACGCGCAAGCGGGATTTGTCCAGCAAGYGACTGACGCATTTCCTCAGGCAGCTTGTCCGTCATTTCGGTCTGAATGAAGCCTGGCGCCACACAGTTGACCGTGATGCCTCTTGAAGCGAGCTCGCGCGCGCTTGCCTTCGTTAGACCGATAACGCCTGCTTTGGCAGCCACATAGTTTGCTTGCCCGGGATTTCCAAGCACGCCAACAACCGAAGAAATGTTAATAATTCGGCCGGAGCGCTGTTTCATCATCGAACGGGTGACAGCTTTGATACCGTTGAACACGCCTTTGAGGTTCGTTTCGATCACTTGATCGAACTCTTCTTCCTTCATTCGCATAATAAGATTATCTCTTGTAATGCCAGCGTTATTCACCAAAATATCAACAGCTCCCAATTGCTCAATAACTTCCTTCACCATCGCGTCGAATTCATCGGCTTTGCCGACGTTCGCTTTCACGATGACAGCGCGTCTGCCGAGCGCTTCAACGGCCGCTGCCGTCTCCGCCGCTGCCGCTTCGCTGCCGGAATAATTGATCGCAACATCCGCTCCCGCTTCAGCAAGCGCAATGGCAATTGCTCTGCCGATTCCGCGGGATGCTCCCGTTACGAGCGCTTTCTTGCCTTCCAGACTGGCAAACATAAACTATCCCCTCCGTTTGGCGTTAATTGAGTTGCAGCGCATCAAGCGCAGAGATGCTATTCACCGAAATGATGCGTACATTTTTGTCAATCTTCTTGATCAGACCGGCAAGCACCGTTCCAGAACCGATCTCGACGAACGTATCTACGCCCTGCTCGATCAAGTAACGAACGCTGTCTTCCCATAGAACTGGCGAGTAGACCTGCTCTACCAACAGTCCGCGAATGTCGCTTGCGCTTGTCACTTCACGCGCCGTTACATTAGCAACGACTGGGATTGAAGCATCTCGCAGCTCTACGCTTGTCAGCGTTTCGCCAAGCTTCTCTGCAGCAGGCCTCATCAATGAAGAGTGGAAAGGACCGCTGACATCAAGAGGAATGACGCGTTTGGCGCCAGCTTCCTTGCCGCGTTCCACTATGGCCTGAACGCCTGCTGCCGTACCGGATATGACAATCTGGCCCGGACAGTTCACATTGGCAAGCTCCACAGCCATGCCTTCGGACGTCACAGACGCACAGAGCGCGGCAAGAGCATCACGTTCAGCGCCCAGCACGGCAGCCATTGCGCCTTGACCGTTCGGGACCGCTTGCTCCATGAACAAGCCGCGTGCGCGAACCGTGCGAATCGCGTCCTGGAACGACAATGCGCCAGCTGCGACAAGTGCGCTATATTCGCCAAGGCTATGTCCGGCAACATAATCGGCTTTAAAGCCGCGACCTTCAAGCGCTTCAAGCAAAGCAATGCTGACAGCGAGAAGTGCCGGCTGCGTGTTAGCCGTCTGTTTCAAAGCCTCTTCAGGTCCTTCAAAAATAATTTCGCTAAGCTTGAAGCCTAATGCTTCGTCCGCTTGCTCGATAATCGCCTTCGAATGATCGTAAGCGTCGTACACGTCTTTGCCCATGCCAACGGCTTGAGCGCCTTGTCCAGGAAATACGAATGCTGTTTTGCTCAACTAAATTCCTCCTAAAAGGTTTGCGTATGCAAACCTAACTTCGAAAGCATATTACCACACGAGTACCGATGCGCCCCATGTCAGGCCGCCGCCGAAGCCTACAAGCACAAGGCAATCGCCTTGTTTCACGCGACCCTGCTCTACGGCTTCTGCCAGCGCGACCGGAATCGAAGCGGCCGACATATTGCCGTATTTGTCCAAGTTGATCATTGCTTTCTCTTCGGACAGATCCAAGCGGTTAAGCGCCGAGTTAATGATGCGAATATTCGCTTGATGCGGCACAAGAAGATCAATATCTTCCTTCGTCATGCCGGCCTTCTGCAAAGCGTCCTCCGCTGCGCTGCCCATGATGCGCACCGCGAACTTGAACACGTCGTTGCCTGCCATATGAATGAAATGCTGCTTAGCCGAGATGCTCTCCTCTGAAGCAGGAACGCGCGAGCCGCCTCCGCATACTTTAAGCAGGTCGCCGCCGCTGCCGTCCGCTCCAAGCTCGAACGAGCGGAAGCCTCGTCCTTCCTCCACCTGCCCGAGGACGACTGCGCCAGCACCGTCGCCGAACAGGATGCAAGTATTGCGGTCCGTGTAGTCCGTAATGCGTGATAATGTCTCTGCGCCGACCACAAGCACATGCTTGTACATACCAGTAGCAATCATGTTCGAAGCAGTAGCCAGGCCATAAATAAAGCCTGAGCACGCAGCCGACAAGTCGAACGCGGCTGCCTTCTTCGCGCCAAGCTTATCTTGCAGCAAGCAAGCCGTCGATGGGAAGAACATATCCGGCGTAATTGTCGCGACGATGATGAGATCAATGTCTTCGGCCGTAAGACCTGCGGCAGCAATTGCTTTTCTTGAAGCGTGCAGCGCTAGATCCGACGTCGCTTCCTCTGCGGAAGCGAGACGGCGCTCCTTAATGCCCGTGCGAGTGACAATCCACTCGTCGTTCGTTTCAACCATTTGTTCCAATTCTTGATTCGTAAGAATTCGTTCCGGAACATATTTACCCGTTCCTATAATGCCTACAGGATATAAACTCATAACACACACTCATTTCCCGTTGATTTCATCTGCGATCGATTCAATCAATTGTCCTTGAATCGCTATGCGTGCTTGCCGGACTGCATTTTTCACAGCGAYAACATCGGACGAGCCGTGACATTTCACGACGAGACCGTTCAAACCGAGGAGCGGCGCTCCGCCGTGCTCCTTATAATCCATCTTATTTTTCAATTGACGCAAGCGCGGCATCATAATCGCTGCCGCAAGCTTTGTCAGAAGCGTCTGCCCGAATGCACCCTTAAGCTCGGTGAAAATCGCGCCAGCCGCGCCTTCCATCGCTTTTAACATAATATTCCCCGCGAAGCCGTCGCATACGATGACATCGCAGTTGCGCGTAAGCACGTCTCTTGCCTCGACATTGCCAATGAAATGAATCGGAGCTTGCTGAAGCAAATCGTAAGCAGCCTTCGACACTTCATTGCCTTTCTTCGCTTCCGTGCCGACATTCAGCAAGCCGACTCTCGGCTTCTCCACGCCATGCACTTTCGAGCGATAGATGCTGCCCATTATTGCGTATTGCAGCAAATGCTCCGGTTTCGCATCCATATTCGCACCCAGATCAAGCGCCAGCACGCCCAGGTTATCCATCGTCRGCATCATAGGCGCGAGCGCCGGACGCTCAATGCCGTCCATTCGGCCAACGACGAGCAATCCCGTCGCCATCAGGGCACCGGTATTGCCGGCCGACAGCATAGCGTCAGCTTGTTTCTCGCGAACGAGCTGGCCTGCTACGACCATCGACGCGCCTTTCTTACGGCGCACCGCCTTAACAGGCTCATCATCCGGGCCGATCACTTCATCGGCATGACATATTGTAATATTAGCAGGCTTAGAGCCGCCAATCAGCTTCTCGATTACGGCAGTGTCTCCAACGAGCAGAAGCTCCGTATCGGGCCACTCTACCGCAGCCTCCAAAACGCCTTGCACGATTAAGCCAGGGGCGTGATCTCCCCCCATCGCATCAATAGCGATCCGCATGTTCGTCTCCTCCTTCACTGTTTGCAGCACCCGCGGATCTGAATATAACAAAGTTCCCTTGGAAAACCATCTCGTCGGCCACGTAAGTGAACAGCTCCACCTTCGCTTTGTTCCGCTCGCCCGAGATAGATCTCACATAAGCTTTGGCTATACATTTCTCACCGAGCTTAACAGGACGTATGAACCGAATGTCCGCCGTTACAGTAAGGGCAATCTCATCGTTGATTACGGCAACCGCAAGCGAGTTCGCCTGTGCGAACACATGATGACCGCGCGCGATGCCCGTTCTGGAGAATACATGTTCTTCCCGAATCTCGAATACCGAGATACCGCTCTTATCGAGCTCCAAATCAACGATGTCGCCGATGACCTCATGCAGCGGCAACGAACGGACAGAATCGTATGAGCGTTCTGCCATCAGCTTCAATMGTTCCCTCAGCTCAGGGATACCAAGCTCCATACGATCTAAACGGATCGTCTGAATGCTGACTTTCAGCTGGCGAGTAAGCTCCCGATCGGTGATGAAAGGATTTTCTTCTATAAGTCGGGCAAGCTGCTGATGCCGCTGCCGTTTGGGCATTCGTTCGATGTCCGGCACCGCCTTTTTTGACAAAAATAGTGACCGCATGTATAGATGGCCTGATCGCAGACACAGCACCGCCATAGCTTGCTTGGTTTGCGATTAGTATATGTATGAAAGCAGATATTA
>NZ_JBFRGE010000072.1:0-33673 GCF_052115185.1 Paenibacillus sp. 2TAB19
AGTACCACGAGTGGCGAAAGAAAACACCAAAGACAACCGAAAAACCTACTCGCGACGAGTAGGCTTTCTGTTCGAGGATTTTACACACAACTTTGGACTTGACCAAATATCGCGTCCATTTGCTGAAAGTTACTGCAATGATCCAACGTAGCTTTAACTAATACTTGATGCAATCGTCAATAGCTGGGGTGACAGCTTGCCTTATCCCAGACTTCGCCCCACTCGCTATTTCTTAGAAACAAGCATGTCTGATTGACCCTACCTTGCTCTCCCAACGAAAATATGACTCTATGGGTCTGCTTTTTCCCATCAATTAAGTACGTGACGTCTACTCTCCCGGTGCATGCGCACCCATCATCATAATCAACCTTAAGCCCATGGTAGGAAACGGCATAAAAGCCTTCTTCCTTCAAAGCCTGTATGTCGTTCTGCCAACCATCCCGCGCGGTAGTAGAATCGGCAACGGAGATGGACAGTTGTTCGGCTGCTTTGTCCAGCTGACCCGCTGCAAGCTGATCGAAAAACGTCTTTGCCGACCTTTCCGCCTTAATTACCTCTATGCGCATTGCGACTTGATTAGCAAGCAGCAGCAACATAAAAGTCGCAACCGCTCCTATCCCAATTTTTATTATAAGCTTCACTCGCCGCAACTCCTTCTCTTCCATCCTTTACCTGCTCGCAGCTGCCTTGGCTAACTGTTGCAAATATTCATAATCAATAGTCTCGCCCTTCGCCTTATAGAAAAAACCTTTGTACCTGACCGTATCCTCGGAATTAATAATAAACCGATTGATGACTTTCCCCTTCTCGTTGTAACTCGTTAATCGATAGCCGAATCCCATGTATCCGAGCGCTAGCTTGTTTTTGGCAAAATGAACGCCACTGATGTCCTCAACAAGCTGCTCGATCGTTGCGCGGTCCGTAATCTCAAGCTCAATGCCTGTACCTCCGTCGAATAAAATGATTTTGGAAACATCTCGCGGGTCCTCGTCCATCATCTTGCGCGGCAAATACGTTATGCCATAAAGCAGAACCATGCATAGACAGAATGCAATTACGATGAATATCGCTTTTTTTCCACCCGACATGCCAACTCCCCCTCGATTGGATACAAATCCTCTGTAACCCTTATTTTAACAGACGAAGAAGGTGATTAGGACAATTTCATAACTGCCCTATTCGGCTATATTTTTGGTATGATAGAAGCAATACTCAGTACCGTTAAGGAGGACTGCCTTATGTCAGATCAAGATGATCGCGACGAGCTTGCGGGCCGCAGGCGCAATAAGCTGAAAGTTATCCATTTCGATAAGAACGGCAAAGATTTGATAGAATCCGAGAAACCGAATGAATCATTCGAGGATGTCGCCGGATTGGACGAGGTCAAGAAGAAGATTCGGATGAACTTTATTCTGCCGCTCAAGCAGCCGGAGCTGTTCGCCGCATATGGCCGTGAAGCGGGTGGGAGCCTGCTGCTATACGGACCACCCGGCTGCGGCAAAACCTTTCTAGCAAGAGCGGTTGCAGGCGAGATCGATGCGAATTTCCTTCATATTGAGCTTCAAGCGATATTGGGCATGTACGTCGGTCAAAGCGAGAACAACCTGCATGACCTGTTCGAGAAGGCTAGAGAGAGCAAACCTTGCGTTATTTTCATTGACGAGCTCGATGCGCTTGGCGGCAGCCGCAACCAGATGCGCCAGCATCATGATCGGATGCTCGTCAACCAACTGCTGCTAGAGCTCGACGGGCTCCGCACATTCAACGATCAAGTATTCGTAATCGGAGCAACGAATACGCCGTGGTATTTGGACTCGGCGTTGCGCAGGCCGGGCCGGTTCAACCATCTTATCTTCGTACCGCCGCCCGAGGAACCGGAGCGAGAAGCTATCCTGAAGCTGAAGCTGGCAGGCAAGCCGTTATCCGCGCTGGAACTGTCCAAGATTGCCCGCGAGACGAAACATTTCTCAGGGGCCGATCTGGAGCAGATCGTGAAGGATGCCGTCGAGGCTGCTATGGAGCGTATGCTGCAATCCGGCGAGCTGGAGCCGATTACGCAGGACGATATGAAGAAGTCCGCCAAGGGGCGCAAAGCGACGACGCTCGATTGGTTCGCCACCGCCAAAAACTATGCCACCTTCAGCGATGTGAACGGAGACTACCAGATTGTGCTCGACTACATGAAGGCAACGGGATTGAAGTAATATACGACTTCTCTATTTAGCGAGGGACTAAGTTTATGATATATAAGGAAACAACCGAGCTGCGATACCGAAAAGTACAACAGCTGCTAGAGTGGAAGCGGTACAAGGAAGCCATCAACGAGGCGCATGAGCTGATTCGCGAGGAGCCGGAGGATGCGTACGCATTCGCACTGCTCGGACTGATCCATACGCATGCCGAGGATTACCCGCAGGCGCTTCATTGGTCGGCCGAAGCGATTAGGCGAGAGCCCGAGAATGAGCTCGCCTGGTTCGTCCGCGTGAACGCCTACTATGATTCCAGCAACTTCAAGGCGACAGCAGAGGCGCTTCAGGAGGCGCAGCGGATCGATCCTTATCAGCCGCACTATTATTTCATAGCTGCTAACCTGAGCTTGAAGAAAGGCAACTTTCCCGAGGCGAAGGAGCATGTCGAGGGAGCTTTGGAGCTGTCTCCGGAAAATCCGCTCTATATCGCCATGTTAAGTTATGTGGAGGCGCTGCTTGGCAGGCACGATGTGTCGAGGTCGCTGGCTAGATCATCGTTGCGGCTCGAAGTGGAATCGCAAATGAATTACTTGATGCTGGCATGGGCAGCCGACCGGCGCGGTGATCATGAGGATTACCTGCATATGCTGAAGCAAGCGATCCATCTCGATCCCGACGATAAGCAAATCCGCGAGGAATATATCGCTGGGCTGCAGAAGAGTTACCGGCTGTACCGCATCCTGCTTGCGCCATTCAAGCTGATCAAGCGAATGAAGCCCTGGCAGATTCTCGTGACGTGGATGGTTGCTTGGCTGTTGTTCCGCCCGCTCGTCATCGTTTTTCTCGTACTCTATGTTTTGATACATTGGTCAACGAAGCTGCTTGTTCATGTGAAGCTCTTCGGCTGGTCATTCCGAAGACGATAAATCAAAGGGGAGTCCCGAACGGTCGCCAATGCACCGTTCTCGGACTCCCCTTTCCCGCTTATTCCGCGTATATGCTTAGAATCTCGAATGGCTTAAAGTCCAATTGAACGGCGCCTTCTTGAATGTCCAGCTCATACAGCTTCTCTTCGAGCAGATTGATAACGAACGCTTCGGTCGTTCCTTGCGGCAGGCCGAGCGTAACCCGCTCGCGCGCGCCCGCAGATTCGTACAGACGGTATACCGTTCCTGCGGCCCGTTCCGCCTTCTTAATCGTATCGAGCAGCACATGCTCGCTTTCGAAGCGAACCATCGCCCGGCTCGCCGGCAATAGACCGCTGCCCGCGACCGCTTTGCCAGCCTCAGCAATGCGCACCGGATGGTTAAGCTCAGCCGCACGGCGCACGACCCCGGCAGATCGCCAGTCTTGTTCATGAGGCAGCAGCGAATACGTAAATTCATGCTTCCCAATATCGGCTGTAACATCAGGCCAGCGCGGCGATCTCAGCAGCGATAGACGCATCGTCGTTCCTTTGATGTCGTATCCGTATTTGCAATCGTTCAGCAGACTGATGCCGCACAGGCCCCCGGCCCCCGCGATCGCCGGCAACGAGCTCGGAAGGAGCCGTCCAAGTCAGTCCGCCGTCTTGCGACACGATGTAACGCGTATACCATTCCGAGAACGTATGCCCAACCTTGTAGTACAGGATTAGCTCACCAGGCTCCGCCTCGAATAATACCGGATTCCAATGAGGCAATCCCTCTTCCTCGGCTGCTTTCACCGGCGGCGACCATTGATCACCTATATAACGCGACATCCATATATTCACATCCGGATCTCCCTCGCAGGTGCCGCCGAACCATGCAGCAACGGAGCTGCCGCAAGACAGCCTGACCACCGTAGAAGCATGGCAGCTTCCGAATGGTGCGTCTCCTTTAAACACATAACTTTTTGTACCGTTGATTAGGACCATATGCAGCCTCCTTGCGTAAACATTTCTCTAACTGCTCTGACCATAATCGGTTTTCAAGCTTCGCTCAACGGGAAAGATTCGAGTTATTATCGATTTTCCAAAATCAAGAGGGCTTCCAGCGGAGAATAAAGAAGAGCATGCGACTTCACCATTTTCCTCAAGCAAGGCGGATGACGAAAATGGTGAAGTGCAGGGCGAATTTTGTGAATATATACGCTAACAGCTCTCTCGTCATCCCAATATTGATCTTCGGCTAGCCCTTCTATTAGCCGAATGCTATAATAGGCTATTCGGTTTATGGGAAAGTGAGGAAGTCCAGATGATTGAACTTACTCTAATTGGACGCGGCGCCACAGCCGATGTCTACGATTGGCATGACGGCCTTTGCTTAAAGCTATTCAATAAAGGCAACGAAGCCAGTGCACTGAAGGAATTTGCCATTACAAGCAGCGTCGCTCGGCTTGGCGTCCATCTAGCCGAGCCTCATGAAATCATAGATTACGAGGGAAGAACAGGCATTGTTTATGACAAAATTGAAGGAACGCCGCTAAATGCGGCAATCGAAGCGGAGCCGGATGCTTTGGAGCGCTTTGGAGCCATTTTTGCAAATATTCATTTGCATGTTCATCAGGCTGAGGCACCAGAGCTGTCCTCTCCGTTAGAAGAACTGATTACACTCATTCGAAATGACCATTCCTTGACCTTGCTTGAAAGTCAGAAAAAAAAGCTGCTTGCGTTTGTTCAGCAACCTCTGGAGAAATCATTGTTATGCCATTTTGATTTCCATCCGTTTAACATTCTAGTATCAAGCGACACTGCCTACGTCATCGATTGGATGAATGCCCGAGCTTTCCACCCGCTAGCCGACGTCGCGATGACCTCCGTTATTTTACAGGTAGCAGGATTTCCGCAGGAGCTGGTTGTTCCTTTCCACAACCGATACGTAAGTACCTATCTGGAAGGGTCGTCATACAGTCGGGAGGAATTGCTATACTGGGAAATCGTCCTCGCTTTGGCACGTCTCAGCGAGCAAAAGCCGAATGAAGCGTTGCCGATCCGCAGATTGATTGCGCGAAACGTTGACAGCTTGGGATTATAGGCAGATTGCGTTATGACAGAAAAAGAGGAAAGCTCGTACGGTGCACACCACCGTCCAAGCTTTCCTCTCTTTTTTTCGTCCTATATCGCTCGCATTCGATTATTCCTAGGAGTTAATCGGGCAGCCTCCCGCAATCTTCAAGCTCCTTTGCAACCTGCAGCACACGCTGCTCTACCGTCCCGCTGAGCAGCGTATATGTGATGCCGCGCTGCTCCAAATCCGCTCTTATCGCAGCTTGAAATTCCATCCGCTGCACATCCCCTGACCGATCCCACGTATCGTCGTACGGGATATCCGTGTCGCACACGAACACGAGATCATATCGTGTAACGGCCAGCTCAGCCATTTCAGCCAGCTTTGTATGCACCGAACCATGATAATAGAGGCCGAACATATATGTCGTGATCGCATTCGTGTCGACGAAGGCGTAACGCCGTGCTTCGTTGAACAGTATTTCCTCGCGCTCTCTATGCCCCTCAGCAATCTCGACGAGCTGTTCCTTCGTTAAGCGCCGATCCATCTGATGCTGCTCCCAATATTCCCGCCCGTATTCGGGCATCCATACGGTAGCGTATCGAAATGCCAACCCCTCGGCTAGCGTCGTCTTCCCCGTCGACGGCGCGCCAAGCAATACAACTTTCTTAATCATATCGCGATATACGATGGGATCGAGGAAGGCTCGTTGCTCGTATGGGGCTTCACGTACGGCCGTACCCGATACTTTGAATGTYGTCCGCTCCACATCAACCCGCCGATCCGCCGCCTTCAACGCCTCGCTCATATGCTCGCCATATGGCTCGCTCGAGTAGAAGTGGGTAATCCGCTGATCCTCCAGCAGCCCTAAAACATATTGCTCGTGCATCGCTTTGATTTCCGGCGTGTAGCCCACTTCATTCGGTCCGCCCCATGCCTCGATCACGCGAACAGCCGGGTATAACGTTCTGATCCATCCCGCCCGCACCGGCAACGGAATATCGATCGTCTCCGGACAGTCGTAGATGATGACGATCACTTCATCCATCTCGCTCAGCGCCGTTTCGACAACATATTGATGGCCCTTGTGAAACGGCGCATACTTGCCAAGCGTCAGTCCAATGCRGCGCTCTCGTTCTCCCATGTCGCCACCTCCTGCTGTTTTTTCCAAGTGATAAGTCCCGATATAGCGATGCACAAGAAGATCACGTATAGAAAGGCGAGCATATTCAAACCTTTATACAAATACATGCCTACCGATAACACGTCAACGACGATCCAACAGTACCAGTTCTCTAATATTTTGTACGATAGCAGCATTTGGGCAATTAAACTTAACATCGCGATGAAGGCGTCTGGATAAGGAATCGATGCGTCCGTGTACGTCGAGAGCACATACCCCCATATCCCTGTTCCCGCGAACAGAGCGACTAGCAAGATCCCCGCCAGCCTCGGCGTAATTCGCCGTGTCGGCCTTACCTTCGCACCGTTCCGTTTCGTCAGCCAAATGACCCAGCCATAGATGCTTAAAATGAAGAAGAACACCTGCAGCGTCATATCCGCGTACAGCTTCATTTCATAGAACATATAGAAGAAGCATGCGACGTTCACTAGACCGATTGGCCATGCCCAAATCTTCTCTCTAGCCGTTAACCAAACGCTGAGCAGCCCTGTTGTCGTCGCCACAACTTCAAGCGTTGTAGTCGACGTGTAATAAGCGATTCCAAGCATAATGATTAGCGCAGCGACCATCGTCCATGTCTTATTCATCTTCCTCTCCCCCGTTTCCTTAGCTGCACAATGCTTATCCGTTATCCGTTATCCGTGATGCTGCTCGATCAAATCCATCTTCAACTTGTAGGCCGCCTCGCTTAAGCTGATCCGATAGGCTTCAGGATTAAGCTTGCGCAAATATTGCGGCCAGAACAGCGTAAGCTGCTCCGCATGATATTCTTGTATACGATTAAGCTTCGGAAGCTCATATACAAGCTCGCCTGCTTCAAATATCTTCTGCAACAACGAGATCGCCTCATACTCATCGACATATTTATAAATGTACGGATGCACCGGATCGAACAACTTAATCCGCTTGCCGTCTGCCGCCGCCTTCTCTCCCTTAAGCGTGACGTAGTCCGCTTCCGCCTTACCCGTACGGGTATTCACGATGCGATATACTTCCTTGTAGCCGGGGTTCGTTACTTTCTCGGGGTTGCCCGATATTTTGATAACGGGAATGTATTCGCCGTCCTTCTCCCTGGCGACCAACTTATAGACTCCTCCGAGCGCCGGCTGATCGGCCGCCGTGATGAGCTTCGTGCCAACACCCCAAGTGTCGATTCGCGCGCCCTGCGCCTTTAGGTTGAAAATAATATTTTCATCAAGATCGTTCGACGCGACAATCTTCACGTAAGGAAGATCTGCCTCGTCAAGCATCTTGCGGGCTGTCTGCGACAAGTAAGCGAGATCCCCGCTGTCCAGTCGGATCGCCTGCATCCGCTTGCCCTGACTCTCAAGAAGCTTCGCCACTTTGATCGCGTTCGGAACGCCGCTTGCGAGTGTATTATATGTGTCGACGAGCAGCATCACTTGATCGGGCAGCGCCTCCGCATATTTGCGGAATGCCTCCTCTTCCGTATCATGACCCTGCACCCATGCATGGGCATGCGTCCCTTTGGCCGGAATGCCGAACATCATGCCCGCACGCATATTCGACGTCGCATGGAACCCTCCAATGTAAGCCGCCCTTGCTCCCCATACGGCTGCGTCCGCTTCCTGAGCTCTGCGAGTACCGAACTCTAGCAGCACGTCATCCTGAGCAGCTTGCTTCACGCGCGCCGCTTTCGTCGCAATAAGCGTCTGATAGTTTAAGAAATTCAGCATCGCCGTCTCGATCAGCTGTGCTTCGAACATCCGCGCCTCTACGCATAGGAGAGGCACCCCTGCGAATACAACGGTCCCTTCGGGGACGGCGTATAGATTGCCCGTGAACCGGAAGCTCCGCAGGTCTTCCAGAAACGCTTCCTGATAGTTCTCCTCTTGCGTGCGCAAATAGTCGATTTCTTCGTCGCCGAAGCGTAGATCCTCGATATAGCGGACGATCCGCTCTAGTCCGGCGAATACCGCATAGCCGTTGCCAAAGGGCAGCTTACGGAAGTAAGCCTCGAATACCGCCTTCTCATTCGCTGTGCCATGCAGCCAGTGCGCATACATCATATTAATCTGATATTTATCGGTATGAAGCGTTAAGTTAGGTCCGTTCATATTGGCTCACTCTCCTTCTTTCTCTACTGCAGCGCCAAGTGTATGGCGGAAATGCCCCAGCGCCCACTCATGTCCTGCTTCATTAAAGCTGGCAACAGCATCTTCATGGACGTGAATCTCGAAACCTTTGTTATAGGCATCGACAGCGGTATGCAAGACGCAAATGTCGGTGCAGACGCCAACCAAATGCAGCTCGGTAATGCCTCTCTCCCGAAGCTTCAGCTCCAGATCAGTCCCGGCAAAAGCACTGTACCGCGTTTTGTCCATCCAATAGATGTTAGCTTTATGCTGTTCATACACTTCATCTAGCTTGCCGTAAAGACGGCGTCCATCCGTATCGCGAATATTATGAGGAGGGAACAGCTTGTGTTCGGGATGGCAGCTGTCATTCTCCTCATGCAGATCAACGGCCATAACGACATACTCTCCTTGCTCCGCAAATTGCTTCGTCAGCTCTGCAATTCGCCCCTCAATCGCGATACCCGGCTCGCCGCAAGGCAGCTTCCCTACGACAAAATCAATCGTGTAATCGATAACGATCAATGCTTTCATCAACAACACCGTCCCTATCCTAATAGTTTCAAAACGACAATATGAACCTTTAAAAAAGAATGCCTAGCTGTAAATAGACAACTGAGGCACATAATCGGTAAATCGGTAAAGCTGCGCTGAACGCTGAGAATAGCGGTTGGACATCTTCTGCTGCCCCGCATGATCTCTCGCTTCTTCAATGAGCCCTTTGCGGCTCTGCGTCGACGTTATTTTGCGAATAAAATTTTGTTCTTCGAACTCCGGCACGACCGTCTGAATCACTTGGTACAGCTCGCTGATCGTGAACTCTTCAGGCAGGAACTGCTTCGCAATCGTCGTTGTCAGCATGCTGTGACGGATTCGGTCGAGCGCATCTCTAAGCACCTCGTTATGATCGAATGCCAGATCCATCGCTAGTGCCTCCTCCACCGTGAACAACCTGACATCCGCGGCATCATCCGCCGCGCGGCGCTCTTCAAGCAGTGATTCATGGACGAGCGCGAAGAAGGCGTGGGAGATAATCCAGCCTCTCGGATCACGTCCCGGCTTGCTGTATACGTTGAAATATTCGATATGAAGCCCCGATACGCCCGTTTCTTCCGCAAGCTCGCGCTCCGCGCACGCCTGGATCGTCTCCGTCTCCTTGGCGAACCCGCCCGGGAGCGCCCACTGACCTTCGAACGGCCAACGCTTCCTCTCAATCAACAGCACTTGCAGCTCTCTAAGCGGGAGCGTCTTCTTACCTATATTTCTTTCGGTCGATGTAATAGTGAATATTACAATATCCGCAGGCGCGCCGTCTGGCGTACGATAATGGTTCGATGAATAGTTTGATTCGTTCTCAATTTGCTMGGACATTGGGCTCACCTGCTTTGAATGATATTGAATTCGATAACTTCGATTTGATAATATCATTATGACATATATGATTTCAATGTCAAGTTATTTTTTCCAATTGGGCATGTTCTATTCGCAACATACTGCTTTTGCTTTACATCTACTACAAAAAACAACAGGACCAGAGCTTTTGCTCCAGTCCTGCCGTTCAATTAGCCTATGTTTTTACTTAAACCAGCCCTTCTCTTTGAACCGGGTGATCGCTTCAATCCTGTTGTTAACCCCAAGCTTATCAAGGATGACCGATATATAGTTACGGACCGTTCCTGTCGTGATGAACAGCTCGCTCGCGATTTCCTTCGTGTTCTTGCCGTCCGCGACGAGACCGAGCACTTCCTTCTCGCGCTCGGTAAGCGGATTATTGTCTTGGCCCCCGTAAGCCTCGTCCACGAGCTCGGTTGCATAGATGCGACGGCCCGCCATGACGCTGCGAATCGAGCCAGCCAACTCCTCGCTCGGGCTGTCCTTAAGCATGTAGCCGCTAACGCCGGCCTTCAGCGCGCGTTCGAAATAACCCGCCCTCGCGAACGTCGTTAAGATCATCACTTTACAGCCCAGACCCTTCAGCTCTTCAGCGGCCTCCAGGCCGCTCTTCACCGGCATCTCAATATCCATGATACAAATATCCGGTTTATGACGCTGGACAAGCGCTATCGCTTCCTCCCCATTGCCCGCCGTACCGACGACTTTCATATCGTCCTCCAGATCAAGCAATGAAGCAAGCGCCCCCAGCAGCATCCGCTGATCCTCCGCAATAACAATTGAAATCACGCTTCTGCCTCCTTTGCAGGCTGTATGATAGGGATAGGCACCTTCATAAGCAAGGTCGTTCCAGTTCCTTCGGCGGATTGGATCTCCAGGCTTCCGTTGACGAACTCCAGCCTCTCCTTCATGCCTTGCAGACCGTTACCCCTCATCGCATTCGCGGCATTTGCAATCCCGATCCCGTTATCATACACACGAATGACCAGCTCTCCCAGCCTAGGCTCAATCGCAACCAAACATTCCGTCGCCCCGCTGTGCTTCACCACATTCGTAACCGCTTCTTTCAAGCACATGCTCAGCACGTTCTCAATAAGCAGCGACGCATCGGTCAGCTTCACTTCGCCTTCGAGGCGGAACTCAATCTCTGCTGCCTTCAATATCTGCATCACGCGGAACATCTCATCCTCAACTCTTGTCCCGCGCATTTGCGTCACAAGCTCCCTGACTTCCTTAAGCGCTGTGCGGGCCGTCTGTCTCACATCGTTGATCTCCGCTTGCGCTTTAGCCGGATTTTTCGTGAGGAGCTTACCCGCCAAGTCGCTCTTAAGTCCAATCAGCGACAGCTTCTGTCCGAGCGTATCATGCAGATCGCGGGCGATCCGCTGACGCTCCTGCAACGTTATGAGATCGGATATCCGCTTATTGGCATCCTCTAGCTGTCCTTGCAAGCGGTCTTGTTTGATCCGGTTGTAGGTATTGACAGGCAGCAGGATAACGACGATCAAGCAGACCAATACAAACGGGAACTGCGAGATGAACAGCGGATTCGACGATACGAAACCGTAGTTAATCGTAGCAAACGTCGTAATCAAATGTACGGCATACAAGGTGAAAAATCCGATTCGGTTCTGCACGTTACCGATAAAGAGCGCCAGGAAAATCGAGAAGTAAACGTAACTGAACAACAGCGTCATCGCTATCGAGATCACAATCTGCATACTCGTCCAGAAGTAAAGCTTCCATCCCTTTGATACGAACGAAAGCACGTAACATACGAAAAATAGGATGATCATCAAAATCCCGTACACGATCTCGTACGTCGTCGAAGAACGAAATATGAAGTAAAAAGGAAGAATGCACAGGACGACCCAGACGTACGGGCTTAATCCTGTGCTTTTATGAAAGATTTGATACCACTTCTGCATCATGCTTCATTCTCCTATAGCCAGAGAGGCTTTCCTTCATGCCGGACCCCTGGTCGTCTATATGCTTGTATTGTAGCATATACCGGCGTATCGGCAATCACTGCTTACTTGCCTTGCAAGCTAGGTCTTGTCGTGCTTCTTTTGGCAGCCTTATGAGCCCTGCTCGACTGTTTCAGACGGCCTCTCACCTCTCTGAAGCTGACGAACTTGCCGCCTGTTTCATCCCATAGACGGAACTTCAGCGATTCGAGACTTTCCTTGATCGTAATCGTCGTTGCTTTATGCAGCGGAGGCGTTGCTTTATGCGCTTCCTCCAAATAATAGTTAGGCACTTTCGGGCTCAAATGATGCACATGATGGTAGCCAATATTGCCGGTCATCCATTGCAGCACCTTCGGCAGCTTGTAGTAAGAGCTTCCGTCCACAGCTGCTTTCACGTAACTCCATTCATCATTATGCTCGAAGTAAGAATCCTCGAATTGATGCTGTACGTAGAACAGCCAAATACCGAGTACCCCTGACAAGTAGAAGATCGGACCTTGTACCAGCAAGAAAGCTTTCCAGCCAATAGCCCAGATTAACAGCGCGTACAGCGCTACGATAAGTATATTCGTCAAATACGTATTCAAACGTTCCTTGCGTTTTGCGCCTTTACGGTTGAAGCGGTATTGCACCATAAACACGCCAATCGGACCTAATCCAAACATGACGAGCGGATGGCGGTATAGACGGTAAGCCAGCTTCGTCCACTTTGACGATGCAGCATATTCGTCCACGGTCAGGATCCACAGATCGCCCACTCCGCGTTTATCGAGATTGCTGCTCGTCGCATGGTGAATCGCATGCGAGTTTTTCCATTGCTGATAAGGAACGAGCGTTAAAACGCCTGTTATCGTACCGATAATATCGTTGGCTCGGCGGCTCTTGAAGAACGACTGATGACAGCAGTCATGGAATATGATGAACGTTCTAATAACAAAGCCGGAAGCGACGATTCCGATTGCAAGCGTAAGCAGGATAGAGATGGACAAACTATAATAAGCAGCGTACCAAAGTAATACTAATGGCACTATCGTGTTAATGAGCTGTCTAATGCTCGATTTCAATTCGGTTTTTTCGTAAGGTGCGACTTCTTTTTTCAAGTTCGCTTGTTTCTGCTCTGTCATGCAAACTCACTCCTCAATATAACGCATGGAAGATACATGAAGTATTTTCAATCTTCCGGCATCCTCAATATTCATTGTAAAGAAAAATCGTCATGTCCTGTAGTCATAAACGTCAAGAGACCTATATGACATTTGTCATATAGAATGACCCCCATTTGTGCGACTCTTGTATGTTTTTCCACATTTACCCTCTTTATAAACATGAATGCGCAATAAAAAAGAGAAACAGTTGCATCGGCCAAAGCCTGCCGCGCAACTGCCTCTCTTCTCTATAGCTAACCCTGGTTCTTGATTAAAATGCCCAATTTCCTTTGCGGAAGATCGGGATGACCGTGCCGTCCTTGTGAATGCCGTCGATATCCATTTCGGCAGAACCGATCATGAAGTCATTATGCGTGATGCTGCTATTGACGCCATTGGCGATCAATTCCTCGGGAGACATCGTTTTGCCTCCTTCGATGTTGAAGGCATAACCGCTGCCAATGGCCAAGTGATTCGATGCATTCTCGTCGAATAACGTGTTGTAGAACAATATATTCGATTCCGAGATCGGCGATTGATGCGGTACAAGCGCCACTTCACCCAAGTAATGAGAGCCTTCGTCGATTTCTACAAGCTTTTGCAAAAATTCATGGCCTTCTTCCGCTTCCGTTCCGACAATGCGCCCATTCTCAAACGTCACCTTGAAACGGTCGATAATGTTGCCTCCGTAGCTAAGCGGCTTTGTGCTCGACACATAACCGTTCACGCCTTCTTTCAAAGGTACCGTGAACACTTCTTCCGTCGGCATGTTAGCCATGAACGGCACGCCTTGCACGTTCGTGCTGCCTGCAGCAACCCAAATATGCTTTTCGGCCAGCTCGATCGTAAGATCCGTTCCTGGCGCCGTATAATGAAGCTTGTGGAAACGATATTCATTCAACTTGTCGCTCTTCGCCGACAACGTTTCATGATGCTCTTCCCATGCTTGCACCGGGTCCTCCGCATGCAGACGAACGGAGTCGAATATCGCGTTCCACAGCAGCTCGACCGCTTCTTGCCCGCCAGCGTTCGGGAACACCTTCGCAGCCCATTCCTTGCCCGCCGCCGCGACAACCGTCCAACTCACTTTGTCGGCTTGGGTTGCTCTGCGGAACTCGCGCAAGCCTTGCCCTGCAGCTTTTTGGAAATTGCCGATCCTTGTTGGGTCGATTCCTTTCAACAGGTCCGGGCTGGATGACACGATGGAAACGAACACCGCTCCGCGTTCGACGAATGAATTACGTTTATCCGTCTCCCATTGCGGATACTCCGTGAATACTTTATCGTCTGCTTTCTCGTATTTGAGTCTGGACAAAGTGTCGTCCGTCCACTCCACATGTACGTTGCCGGCTCCCGCTTCGTAGGCTGCGGCAGCTACGAGTCGAACGAAGGATGCCTGCTCGACAGCTCCGGTAATGAAGACCTCTTGTCCTTGCTGCACGTTAACGCCTGTTTTGACGATCAATTGCGCATATTTTTGTAAGTACTGTTCGAATGCTATAGCCATAGCTGGCACCTCTCCTTTATACAATCGTCTCCTGAAGAGACGACGAGTTTTATCCATTAATCATACCATAACGAAATGACCATTGCTCGTTCAAGCCATGCTTGCGCTTAACAACAAATATGACAGTATGCTGTCATGTATTCTTTGCTAAACTACAATAACAATAGATCAAATACATGTATAGAGGAGCATCCGAATGAAGCCATTAGAAGGAAAAATAGCAGTCGTTGCAGGCGCGACGCGCGGTGCAGGACGCGGGATTGCCGTAGGTCTAGGGGCTGCAGGGGCAACGGTTTTTTGCACAGGAAGAAGCATGCGGGGAAATCCATCGGACTTAAACAGATCGGAGACGATCGAGGAGACGGCCGAGCTCGTCACTGCGGGCGGCGGCATCGGTGTTCCTGTCCGTGTCGATCATACGAATCCGTCGGAAGTACAAGCGTTTTTCGAACGGATCAAGGAAGAGCACGAGGGACAGCTCGATATTCTCGTCAACAATATTTGGGGCGGCGAGAAGCTGAGCGAATGGGGCAAGCCGTTCTGGGAGCAATCGCTGCCGAACGGACTGCTCATGCAAGAGCGTGCGGTAAAGTCCCATCTCATCACGAGCTATTACGGCGCGCCGCTCATGGTTGCCCGCGGGCAGGGACTCATTATTGAAGTTACAGACGGCATTGACTACCGCTATCGAGGCAATCTGTTCTATAGCTTAGCGAAGATCTCGCCCATCCATCTGGCAGAAGCGATGGCCGAGGAGCTTAAGCCTCACGGTGTAGCTGCAATAGCCATTACGCCCGGCTTCCTTCGTTCCGAGGAAATGCTTGAGCACTTTGGCGTAACGGAGGACAACTGGCAAGATGCCGTCCACCATAGCGACGATCCTAACGCCGTCCATTTCTTACAATCGGAGACGCCGTATTATATCGGGAAGGGCATTGCAGCGCTGGCCGCAAGTACCGATCTAATGTCGCGTTCCGGACTTGTATTCCCGAGCTGGACCATGTCCGATGAATTCGGCATCGTCGACGTCGATGGCAGACGACCGCATTGGGGTAATTACGCCAAGGAGCATGGCTTTCTGTAAGCCATGCTCCCTCAGATAATCATTTAACCATTCACAATCTCCCCGCCGTTAATATGAAGCATCTGACCGGTCACATAGCTGGAATCATCGCATGCCAGGTAGACGTACGCCGCAGCCAGCTCATACGGTTGGCCGGCGCGTCCCATCGGCGTGTCCGAGCCGAAGGTCGACACGGACTGCGGGTCGAACGAAGCCGGAATAAGCGGCGTCCAGATCGGGCCGGGAGCAACGCCGTTGACGCGGATTCCCTGGGCGGCGAGGTTGGCAGCGAGCGCACGGGTGAACGAGACAATTGCTCCTTTGGTCGAGGAGTAATCGATCAACGTCGGATTGCCTTTGTACGCCGTGATCGAAGCTGTATTAATAATAGAGGCCGGCGCTTTCAGATGCGGCATCGCTGCGATCGTCAGATAGAACATGCTGAACACGTTCGTGCGGAACGTTGCATGAAGCTGCTCGGCCGTAATGTCCTCCAGCTTCTTCCTGACATGCTGCTCAGCCGCATTGTTAACGACGATGTCCAGTCTGCCGAGCGTCTCTATCGTTTGCTTCACGACATCCTTGCAGAACATTTCGTCTCCGACATCGCCAGCCAGCAGAAGACACTTCACACCTTCCCGTTCAACAGCTGCTTTCGTCGTCTTCGCATCGTCGTGCTCGTTGAGATACACGATGCAGACGTCGGCGCCTTCCTTCGCGTAAGCAACCGAAACTGCGCGGCCGATTCCACTGTCGCCGCCCGTAATGATTGCGACCTTCCCCTTCAGCTTGCCCGCCGCCTTATATCCTTCCCATTCATAGATCGGCAGCGGATTCATTTCTGATTCGATGCCCGGCTGTCGATTTTGATTTTKCGGCGGAAACACAGGCGTTTTATTATTGGATGCATTCGTCATCTGTGATCAGCTCCTTATATTTTTGCCATAAAAGATTTCGTCCATCTCGGACTTCAAGCGGCTCGTAATCTCCTCTTGCTCCATTTGCGTCAGCTCGTCCTTCGTGTAGCCGAATAAATAATTGTTCAGATCGAATTGCTTCAGCTTGCACTTCGTATGGAATACGTTCTCCTGATAAATATTGACGTCGATCATATCGTACAGGGAGGCTTCTTCCTTCGGAATATAATTTTGGATCGAATTGATATCGTGATCAATGAACAGCTTATCGCCGTAGATATCTCTCGTGAATCCGCGCACCCGGTAATCGATCGTCATAATGTCCGTATCGAACGAATGGAGCAAGTAGTTGAGCGCCTTAAGAGGTGAGATTTCACCGCAGGTCGATACGTCGATATCTGCTCGAAACGTGCTGATTCCTTCATCCGGATGGTATTCAGGGTACGTATGGACCGTAATATGACTTTTATCGAGCTGCATGACAACCGAATTCGGCAGCGGTCCCGGCGATTCCTCGAACGACTCCGTCGGCACCTCGACAATCGGCCCTTCCGATACGAGCAGCGTTACGCTTGCGCCCTGCGGCACATAATCCTGCTTTGCGGTATTGAGCACATGAGCGCCGATAATATCGGACACGTCATTCAATATTTTCGTCAGCCGCTCCGAATTGTATTGCTCGTCGATATAGGCGATGTAAGACTCTCGCTCTTCTTTCGACCTCGTATAGCAGATATCGTACATATTGAAGCTGAGCGACTTCGTCAGGTTATTGAAGCCATGCAGCTGTATTCGCTGTTCATGCGTTAGCTTCACCTTGATCCCTCCTTTTCCTTCCTAACTACTATTACCCAATAATTAGAGACCGATGCGAATATTGCTTTGTTACACGCAAAAAAACTACGGCGACTCAATTAGGAGCAGTCGGCTAACGGACATAAATGACCCTAATTGCCATTATTCGACCGCCGCTGCATCGTAACGGACACAACAGACGCTAATTGCGCCAATCGAATCGATTCCGCTGCCAAACACACCTGTTAGAGGCTTATTTGTCCGTTAGTACAGTTAAAATCGCAAATCAACCCATAAGAGTCTCTGGTGTCCGTTAGTATCAGCAACCGAGGCTCGGACAGCCGAACTCGGACTTCGCACATGGATCGATAGCTGCAACAATTGGAAGTTTAGTGGGAACCAATCACGTTTTTTTGTTGATTGGTCAGTCATAGTAAAAAAAGCATCCTGCACCCGGACCAGCCGAGATGCAAAATGCTTCATTCTTCATCGTTACAGCCTCGGATCGATTTCCTTCTCCTTCGCTGTCTCGAACAGCAGCTCAGCTGCCGCTGCTCTATAGCTCTCATTCGCCGTGTTAATATCGGCGAACGGTATCGCGAGCATCCGATTGCCGAGGCGATGCTCATTGAGCGACGTCCTCGCCTTAAGCTRAATGTTCTTCTGCTTCATTAGCTTGCCGTACTTATGAGGAAAACGATAATCGTATCCATAAATGATCGACAAGTATTCTTTATTCCGAACCTTCATATAAGGCAGCGCCCGCTCATCCCGCTCATCCGGTTTGATGACGACACCCTCCATATGTTGCTCTACCGTCAGCTTGGCGAAGTAGCGCTCCGCTGCCTCATAACTCCCCGCCTCAGACAAATCAAGCACAACGAATTCGTCATCCGACAARAACCGGTACATCTCCGAAGTCGGCCAATCCGGCAGCAGCTCTTCGCCGTTCTGGTAAACGATCTTAAGCATCGCGAACGGTTTATACGATAGCTCGCCCGCTTCGGCATACAATTCAAGCTGCTTCTTGTACGTTTCATAAGCGCCAATATGCTCGTGGAGCGGAACATGCTTCCCTCTCAGATCGGCTACATACTTATAAGATTGGTAGATGTTTGCCCCATACTTCTCGCTAAGCACGTTCTTGGCCAAATGATGCTGATCCTTCTCGAAGCCGCTTTCTTCATAAGCCTGCAGCAGCTTGCCCAATGCTTCGTCGAATCCGCTCCCAGTCAGATGAGCAAGCTCTGTCTCAAGCGCCTTGCCTATCGGCTTGAACTGCCGCTGAATGAGACCGTCGCCAAGCGCCAGCCAAGGAAGCAGCTCTCCGTCAAGCAACAGCAGTTCGATCTCGTTTTTCTCCATATAGGCTCCGAACTTGCCAAGTAAAACCTCATACACCGGTGCCATATCGACCGCATTTATCTTGTATCCATTGCGGCTGACAGCGAAGCACTGCTCAAGCTCTCTGTGCAAATACACATTGCATCTAGAGCCCATATACTTCGGCTGCAGCACGACCTTATGAATGCCGCGATTCGCAAAATAATCCAGTCCGCGCGCAAGAGACTCCAGCTCTCCGGCAGCTTCGTCCTTATCCGCAGGCGACATTGTTCCCGATACAAAGTTAATCTTATTGTTCGAAATGTATCGCAACCTGCGTGAATCCTCATCGCTAAGCTCCTGCAGCGATACTTTGCGTTCCTCCTTGAACAAGAGCGGCAATGGCTCATCCGAAATGACCGCCCCAGCCTTCTGCGTCTTGAAGAAAGGTTTATGCGCCAATATGACTCCTGTTAGCGCATTGCCCTGCACAACGCCAGTATCGATATGGATCTTATTTTTGATACGGAACGACTGCTGCGCCGCAATGTGGCCGAACAGATGATACGGATGGTTGCCTACCGCATCCCGCTTCAAGAATGGCAGTTGCTCTTCGAGCGGCTTGTCGCGGTCAATGCGGAAGTTGCGTTGATGGCGCTCCGAATCGCTATCCAGCTTACCAATATACTTGCTCTCGCAAGGCGCATGCGTCACATAAAACGATGGCGTACGCGTGCCGATCAGTCGATAGAACGACTTCGACAATGAGAACAAATGGTCGAACTTGGCGAGCAGCGACTTATCCTTCGAGAGCGTCTTCGTCGAATCGAAGAAGTGATCCAAGAGCTCCTGCTCCACGCCCTTGATCTCGCCTTTCATGTACTTGCTGACGAAATTCTCATGGTTGCCCATCACGAACAGGAAGTTGTCTTGATTGTCATAGAGAAACTCGATAATGTCTCCCGTTCGACCGCCCTTATCAATCCAATCACCTGCAAGCAGCACTTTCGTATTCCGCGTCTTGTCCGTATGAATAAGCCTATTGCCATCCATCTCGAAACCCAAGCTAACGAGCAGCGCCTTCAACTCATCGACACATTCATGCACGTCGCCAACGACGATGTATTTGCCATCTTGAGGCAACGAGCACGAAATCAATTCATCCTTATTCGTGATGTTAACCTTATAATCCGGATTAGCACCGCCATCCACCGGCGACAAGAAGTCCTTCGCCCTCACTTTATGGATCTTGCCATATTGCTCCCTTGCCAGTGAACCGAGCACTTCTTTGCGCAGCCGATTAATATGAGCCGTAATCAGCTTCTTCGAACGCTCTGAGGCGTAATAATCTTCCCGCTTCTTGTAGTCGAACAGGATAACCTCTAGGTTATAATGATTCGCTTTCGCGATTTCCCGAACCTTTTCCCTAAAGTCCTCAGCAAGTCCAGTCGTATCGACAACAACGAATTCCGCGTTCACCGGGAATGATGTCACCATACGCAGCCGCTCGTACAATAGCTGGAACGCTTGAGCGCTTGCCTCAAGCATTACTTGGTCGTACTTATCGTATTCATAACCAAGCAGCTCCTGGCGAATGCCGTCGGAGGACAAATATTGTACGTTCGCCTTCACGCCGCGCGCTGCATCCTCGAAGCCAAGCTGAGGAATAAGAACATGCTTCGCGAACGTCGTTTTGCCGCATTCCGTCGATCCGATCAACATAAATATCGTATGAACCTTCGTCGTTATTTCCACTGTTCTTATTCCCCCCTCTTTCTCAAAATCGCACCTTGCGTCGTCCGCACACCATTCACGCCGTCGCCAATCGCAACGAACTCGCAGGTTACACCTAGCGGTTCGATAATGCGATGCAACCACTGCTCGAACTGGGTGCGTCCCATTTCCCATTTATGATCGTCATGCCGGAAGTCCTCCAGCTCATAATACGTGTTGAAATCCGCGTTAGGCGTCGTCAGCACAAAATGATCGAAGTCCACGCTGCCGCATATTTGTACAATGAGCTCAGCCGCTTCTTCTTCGCTCATATGCTCGATCACCTCGGTCATGACGACATCGACGCGCTCCCCATTATATTGTCCGACAAAATGGTCAATCGACGGGTACGTCGCTATATTGTCAATGTCCTTTGCTTGCGCCTTACGCTGCACGATTTCCAGCAATGGCTCGTTAATATCGATCGCGTAATAGCTGTCTTCGATTTTCGCCGCGAAAGGAATCGCGTAGAAACCTTCACCGCAGCCGACGTCCAAGATCGCTTTGTTGAACGGCAGCACGCCGCCGATGAAGCTTCGCCGCTGCTGCGCCGTACCGCCGAATTCGAAGCTGATCGCATAACGATCCGATTTCTCCAGCTCGGCTTTATACTTCTTGAATCGCTCTCTTGTCGAAAGGAAGTTCCGGGCGAACAGGCTGCGAATGTAGAACGGCGCGTCGATCAATTGGACGCTCTTCATATACTTCACGATCAAATCATCTGAAAGATCGAGATACTCCTCGCCGAACAACGCTAGAAACAAGCAAAGCACGCTGGCGACATGCATCAGATGATGCAGGCTTTTCCCCGTTTTAATCGTAAGTGAATAGCTCTTGTGAGCAAGATGCTCCATTTCGAACGTGAAGCCTTGCATATGTTTATTGAAAAACTCAATATAACGCACAAGATGAATATGAATCATATTGATATGAAGCGTATGCTCATAGYCTTCTACATCCCGCGTATCCTGTGCCTTCAGCGGCGCTGAGAAAAACTCATTGATCGCCGCAAGCGGGAACAGCGGTGTATTGTAACGGGATACGTTTAAGTATTCGAAGTCGTCCTTTGCGTGTTTTTTGAACGAAACCTCATTATCCGCATCCTTGAAGTAAACATGGAACGACGACGGCTCGCTGTACCAGCCGTAGGCGATTCCTTTCCTTACAGCTCGAAGCATCATGCCCGCATTCGGATTTTTCTTAATCACGAACGACAGATCTGGATTGCTCGAGCTCAGTTGTACGATTGCCATCTCTTATTTCCCCTCCTATCTACCATCCACTATCCTTGTTGGCTCTAGCTCCATACTTCCTTCAATACCTGTCGGAACAGATTATCCAGCTTATCGTCCAGCAGCGTCTCCGGCGCTTTATGCGCAGCAGCCGCTTTCTCGAAGTAGGCGAGTTTGCTCTCTATGTATGCGTTGATCACTTTGAGCTGTGGCTCGTAATCGAGCTCGTCTCCGGCTTTCTTGCGCGCAAGCATCTCCTCCACGACAGTACGCAGCTCGCTTCCTTCTTCCATATATGTCCTGACGAGATGTTCGAATTCCATCGGCGGCATCGTTCCTTCGCTGTCTATCCATTCGCAAGCCAGGAGCGGCCTCAGCACGTAAAAATACTTTTTGATTCTGACCTGCTCACCCTGCAAATACTCTCGATAGTTGCCTCTAGCCATATTCAGATAGTGATGCATACAGGATTTCGGCGAAAAAGATAACGGCGAGATCTCTCGAATCCGATTCGCTACCGTACTATTCTCGAAATACGGTATTGGCGACTGCAGCCATTCGAGCAGCGGCGGGTTGGACTTGCGGAATAAACCGAGCGCCTTCTTCATGTCCCAGCCGTTAATGTCCAGCATGTCGCTGATCGGCCGCTCGATGACATCTCTGCCGCTGAATATGGACAAATACCATTCAACCGGCCTCACATAGATGAATCTCACATCATAATCGCTGTCTTTGGAAGGGAAGCCCCAAGCCCGGCTTCCCGATTCGCATGCATATAAGATTCGAACATTTTCCTCCCGCTCTATGTCGCCTAACTGCTGCAAAATTTCATAACGGACTTCGGTCATGAGGGTCACTTCCTCTTCTCTCTTCTATTAATAATCGTTCGTTCTTTACTATACGCCCTTCACCGTTGCAAGCGGCTTGCATTTCGCAACTACGCTGGCGAGCCCCGCGCCTACGACGCTCTCGATAATTTGATCGACGTCCTTGTAAGCTTGAGGGGACTCATCGATGAGAGACTCCAGCGAGCGCTGGTTGACGACAACCTCATCTTCCTCGCCGACACGCATGGCGGATGCGAACTCATCCACAGTGATGAGCCGCTTCGTCGCGCTGCGCGACCGAATGCGTCCTGCTCCGTGGCAGATGGAATGAAAATTGTTTTTGCCGCCCTCACTGCCAACCATAATATATGAGGACGTTCCCATCGAACCTGGAATGAGTGCCGGATGGCCCGTAGCCGCATAGGGTTGCGGATTGTCCGGATGCCCTGCCGGCAGCGCTCGTGTCGCTCCTTTGCGATGAACGAAATAATTTCCTCCGTCATGCTGCTCCTCCCATGCGTAATTATGCATGAGATCGTATAGCGTGCTCATCTCGAACTTCGAGCCGAATACTTCCTTGCCTGCCTCGCGAATGGCATAGGCTATGAGATGGCGATTGACGACGGCGTAATTCAGCGAGGAATAAAGTAGATTCACATACATCTCGCCAAGCGGGTGGGATAGCGGGGCGTATACGAGCTTCGGATCGGCCGTACCAATGCCTTCGGCCCGCATCATCTTCGCAATATCATTGCTGCAGTACTGGCTAACAGATCCGCCCCAAGCCCGCGAGCCAGAATGGATCATGACGGCAACCTGGCCGTCGAATAGACCCCAACTCTGCGCAATTTCACGGTTTTCTTCCGCAATCTCAATCGCTTGAATCTCCGCGAAGTGATTGCCTCCGCCAAGCGTCCCTAGCTGACGGTGCGAGCGATGCCACACGACCTCAGGAAACCGATTCAGCGCTTCCTCGTCGAAGCTGAACTTGCTGCTCTCGACATGGGTAAGTGAGCTTGCCTTCCGAGGCGTATATGCGTCAGGGACATATTTCTTCGGCAGTCCATGCAATCCCTTCTTCAGCACATGCTCCAGCCGAATATCGGAGAAGTGGCCCCGGGCGTGCTCTTCAGAGGGCAAATACTTATCGATCGCCTTCACCAGCTTGCGCCGCAGCTTAATATCTCGTAATTCATCCTTGTGCATATTCGTCAGATGCACCCGCATGCCGCAGCCAATATCGCTGCCGACAATAGACGGCGACACATACCCGTTCTCGGTTTGCCATACGGCAGTCGTTCCAATACACGTTCCTACTCCGACGTGAACGTCCGGTGTATAGCTCATATAAAATTGATTCGGAATTTGCAAATTGTTGTTCGCCATTTGGAACACTTTGTAATCAAGCGCGGCGAACAATTCGGGTCCGGCATACACATGCACCTGTCCCGCTGGCAGGCTTACCTGCTGATAATACATTTCTTTCATAACTTCTCTAACCCTCTCTGTGACGGAAATGAACGCAAAAAAGCCGCAGACGATACTCATCGTCCACGGCTTCAATACGCCTATGCTTTTGCAACTTCACAAAAAATTTCAATAAGCGCGAAGTATTAGAAAGCAGTCGAGGGCCCCGATGAGGCCGACGACATGGACAAGCTATTAAGCTGTAGCTGATGCTGTAATTCGACAGGTAGATTGTAGCTGAACATAGTGGTCGGCCTCCCTTCAATTGATTCTCATCATAATAAATCCAGCATTTGGGTTTTGTCAAACTATTTTTAAAATTAACTTGTTCACGCTCGCTTGGTTACCGCGAAACTTTTCTTTTTCCGTTAGAATGCCATCCATCGACCGAGCTCACCATTTGATTTCATAAGAGCAGTCTCAACTACCATTTAATCCTTCAAATCCGCCGGAAACACAAGCCCCAGCTGCTTTCTCGCCTCATCCATGACTTCCATGGCCAGCATGGAAGTTGCGAGCGAATTAATCGCCGATTCCGTCTTGCCGGCCTCGACCAACTCGATAAATTCCTTCGCTTCGTAATACATCGAATTTCCGGAGGTCGGCTGCGACAGGTCTTCCTCTCTGCCGTCGCGGTATTGGATGACGACCTTCTCCGGTTCGCTGATCTTATCGATGAGGATACTGCCGTTCTCTCCCTGAATCTCGGAAGGAAGCGAGGACTGTGTTATTTTCGAATACATAATAACCGCATCCATGTCCGCATACTTCAGCAATAAACTTCCCTCGCCATCAACGCCAGATTCCAACATAACGCCCGTTGCCTTCACCTCATCAGGCTTGCCGAACAGCGCTACGACTTGATAGATGCAATAAATGCCGATATCCATGATAGCGCCATTCGAAAATGCAGGATTAAACGCATTAAGCACCGTGCCCGCCTTATAGGCATCGTATCTGGAGGAGTATTGGCAATAGCTCGCGAAGAAACGGCGCACCGTTCCGATTTTGGACAAATGCTCCCTGATCGCTGCCGTACCCGGCATGAATGTTGACTTCAGCGCCTCCATCAGCAGCACTCCGTTTTCTTTCGCCGCCATAATCATCGCGCCCAGCTCCTTCGCGTTGGAAGCGACCGGCTTCTCGCACAATACATGAATGCCATGCTTCATACATTCAATCGCATACTGTGCGTGGTACGAGTTGGGACTCGCAATGTACACCGCGTCGATCTCTCCGCTTGCCGCCATGGCAGCTATATCTGTATATGTATTTGGAATTTCGTGCTTGGCGGCAAACTCCTCCGCACGCTCCGCCGTTCGCGAATAAACCGCCGTTAATTGAAATGACGCTACCTCGMGCGCCCCGTCGATAAACCGTTCCGTAATCCAATTCGTTCCGATAACTCCGAATCTAACCATCTAATTCCCATCCTTACTGCGTTTAAATTGTGGTTAAAAACTTTTAATCTCAAAAAAACCGTGCACCTAGAAGTATAAATGTTCGTATAATAGGAGTAAAGCTTGCGGCTGCTTAAATGCTACAACTCATCGTAACTATAACCAGGAGGCTTGAATATTTGGATAAATACATACTTTTCATCCCGATCCTTATCACTTACATCATTGTGGTTCTCATCTATTTTGGCCAAAACAAACCGAAAGGCGGCATCCTATTCGGGATTACGCTTCCACCGGAAGCACTAGACGACAAGCAGTTGCTCGATCTGAAAACGTTGTACAACCAGTCGTATACCGTATACTTTACGATTGCCTTGCTTGCAGTAATTCCCTTGTTCGGACTTACCAGTTTCTTTTCCTTGTCGCTTATTTACACGCTAATGTGGCTAGCCGTCTTTCTGTACACATCGAGGCTGCCCTTTATCCGCGTCCATCATGGAGCCGCTATGCTGAAGAGGGAGAAGAAATGGTTCATAGGCGAGCCGCGTACGGTTCGCATCGACGATAAAATTAGCAGCTTAACGCAAGCGACCCTATTATCCGCATACTGGTTCGCCATACCTGTAGCTGTCGCATTAGTGTTCATCATTCTCTCATTCCAACAATCGGACATGCTGCTGCGCATGACGGGAGTAGCGTCCCTAGGCATAACATCCATCTTATTCGCTCTCTCGGCCGCATTTACGAGAATGAAGCCCAAATTGTATAGCGAGAACAAGCTCGTTAACGAGGCAATCCATTCAGCCGGCAGACGGTATTGGTCTATTTTGTGGCTGTCCATGGCGATCTTCGAGAGCGGTTGCGCAATTACGGGTTACCTGATATTGTCCGAGGGCAGCTCTTCGACCTTTGTATTTTGGCTCATCGGCGTTTTGCTCGTTTCCCTGGTCCCAGTGGGCGGAATTCTGTTCGTTCATAATAAGCTCGCCATGCTTACATATGACATCGCCCATACGGATGGTCAAAGCGTCCTTATCGACGACGATCAATATTGGCAGAACGGCTCCACCTATTATAATCCGAACGACCCGTCGGTCATGGTGCCGAAGCGAGTCGGTATCGGAACAACGATCAATATGGCTACTCGGACAGGCAGAAGGATTCAATACGGAACGATTATCGTTTCTTTGGCCATCATCCTTCCACTTAGCGCTTTTGCCATTAAGTCCGACTACACCGGGCCTGTACTGACCATTGAGAATAGCGGACGTATTGCAATTGATTATTCGCCTTACGATTTCGATTTCCCGCTGAATGATGTGGTGGCAATTACGCTTGAGGACACCGTTCCTTCGGGTTTTCGCACGAACGGCATGGCAACCGCTGCTTATGCAAGAGGCAGCTTCAAGCTAGACTCGCTTGGCAAGACTAAGCTGTACATTTACAAAAACAATCCGCCTTACATCATGATCAAACTACCTTATACCTATATCATCTACAATGAAAATGACCCCGCCAAGACACGAGAGCTTTACGCCAATCTCGTTGAAGCAAGCAAACAAGGATGACCCTCAGGGGTCATCCTTGTTTGCTTCTAATACGGCTATTTCGCACCATAGACGAATTGCTCCACCAGGTCTATCGTCTGCTCGTTAAGCTCACCCGAGTTGTCGAAATAAAGCACTGAACTCGCAGGAATGCTCCATTTCAGCTCCCGCGATGCTAGTGACGTTTGGCTGAAATTTTCCCAGTGCTTAAGCTTGTATTGATCGAGCGGCAAGCCTCGCCTAGCGATTCGCTCATAATGCTGTCGATCGTCCTTTAGCTGGACGAACACGACCGAGACCTCGACATCGCTGAGCGTTGCTCCGATTCTCGCGAGCTCCGACTCAATCCACTTTGGATCGTCCGTCTCCTTCGTAAAAGGACCAATCACGAGCGCATCGTTCCCGATCGCCACATTCTCCAACGCTGCGTCCATCGTAATCCGATAGCCGAGATCACGGCAGAGCGCCTTGTAGGCCGCCGAATCCCGGTCGTCCGGGTCTAATCCTGCTTGCGTCATCAGCGCAACCGCCGCGGGACGCAGCATCGTGTCCATATCGAACAGAGCCGCTCCACGCCTTGCCGCAAGCGCCTTCGCCAGCGTCGTCTTGCCTGCCCCCGCACCGCCTACAAAAAAAACGAGTTTCCTCATCGCATCAATGACACGTTCTACCTCCGTTAGCGCTTAATTGAAATGTAAGCCACAATTCCATTGTAACCTACAGTCGTGATACGAACCTCACGGTTGTTGATCACCATAGTTACTGGCTTAATTGTGCCCTTGTCCTTCCGATCCTTAAGCTTGTCCATGAAAATCTTGTTGAACTGCTCAGACTTGGACTCGAACATAAAATTGACAAAAGTGTTGTAGATCTTTTCATATCCATTAATTGAATACTTAGAATCTATTGAAATTCCAAAGTCAATGTCCGAAGAACCAAGGCCTACGCTCATCACAGAAGGTTGGAAGTCGTAGATGCCTCGATAATTCTCGTAAGTCATCTTGTCGTAATCTTCCTTGTTTGTGTAATAAGTCTGAACGACGCGGGCATCCTCAAGGTAACTGTCAGATGGAGCAGTTTCCTGGACTGCCTCAAGGGCGTCGAACAGCTTATTAAACTCAGCGTTAGGGAAGACGTAGTACTTCGTATCGCCGCCCGGCATCGCAACCGTAGTGTAGTGCTTACCAGACAGATCCGGTAGGTGAGGTGTGCGATTAGACTTCTTCACGATGCGGTCGACCAGGACGACAGACTCAGCACGGGTGATGTAGCCCTTAGGCTTGAAAGTCTTGTCAGGGTAGCCATTTATGACACCCTTGATGTAAGCCTCGATGACGTGCGTCGTGTATACGATGCTGTTCTTGTCCTTGATGTCGCTCCAAGCCAGGTCAGCAAGCATCTCGTTCTCGTGGTGCTCAGACCAAGCCAGCAGAGACATGACGAGGTAAGCAGCCTTCTCACGGCTCAGGCTCACGTTAAACTTGCCGCCCCAAGCCGGATCGACGCGCTTGAAGAACAGCATGCGCTGAGCTTGGTCGAGGTAGGGGTCAGCCCAGTACTTAGTCGCTGACACGACTTTGTTAGGGTCGAAGTACTCCGTCGTCTCAACCAGGTTGGACTGCATAGGGTAGCTCAACTGGTCGAAGTACTCCATGGACCAAGTCACCTTGCCGTTGGACTGCTTCGTCGTCAGGGAGCGGATCATCATGGTGATGAACTCATCCACGTTGACTCGGTCGTTAGGTCGGAAAGTGCCGTCAGGGTAGCCAGTCACATAGCCAGCTTTAGCTGCCTCAGTTATAACGTCCTTAGCCCAGTGAGTGGCTGGAACATCCTTGAAACTATTAGTAGTAGTTGCAGCAGCAGCGTGAATAGGTGCAGCCACAACCATAATGATGATGCTCATGATAATGATAGCGAATTTCTTCATCTACTTGATCTCCCCAGAACTGTTAAAATCAATCTACTCCTTACCCGTTCGCTTCTCGATGACGATGAAGCAGGTGCTGTCCGGCAACGGCACATGTACGCCGTCTTCCCCGTACAGCTCTACCTTGTCAGCCAGCGCCTCTGTATAGCCCGCCTGCAAGTAATGGCTGCTCGTCACTATTCTAGCGCTGCTTCCTAGCGTAAGTCGGATGAAATCGTGATAGCCATTCGGCGTGAAATACCCGAACTGCTCCTGTACCTCATGCACATAAGCCTCTTCTCCCCAGGTGTATGTATACAGAAACTCCATCGCATCGTTAACCGGCATTCGCACCTCGTTGTCACCGAGCTTCTCGAATACGATTTTGCGGCCAGCGAAGTCCTTGCTGTATCGCTCCAAGCATGGCATCGCATCCGGCTGAAGGAAACGAAGCTTTCTCGTCATCTCGGGCGGATCGGTCATAATACCGTCGCGAATAATAATACGCCCTCCTTCGGAGAGGACATCATACGCGCTGCGAAGCGCAGCCGCTATCGTGTCGTAATTGAACTTGCTGCCGTTATAAGGGACGTAGGAGTACAGCTCATGAATGATGGATGAGAAAATAACGCTATCTATGCTGCCCGGCTCTACGTAATCCTTCAGATTCAGCGCATCGCCCTGCATCACTTCCCAGCGGTGGCCGCCAAGCTGCTTCTTCCGGTTCAGCGCTTCTACGACATTGGTAGAAATATCAATGCCAATCGCTTTTTTGTCAGGCAGTCGCTCCTCAATTAGATCAAGCAGCACGCCTCCGCCCGGACCGATATCAATGACACGATCGCCGACGACGTAGTCGAGTATAATTTTTTTGTAATCCGCCGTTTGATTCATGTCGGCTAGGTATACCTCTTCGTTGTGGAAACGGTCGTACTTGTCCCTACGCAGCTCGAACAGATCATACAGCAGCAATACCGCCCGCTCGTACAGCGGCGATTTCTCGGCTTCCACGCAGAAGGCGATCAGCTTTTCCGCAGCAGCGGAAAATTCGAACTCGACAAATATCGTATCCTCAAGCTGTTCCTTCTGACTCAGCCTATGGCTCAAATGCGGATTGCTGTGCGTCATCTGGCCCGATCGAATAGCGTTCCAATCCAGCTCATTCAAATACTTCTCCATCATACGCAGCTTATAGACATTAATTTTTTTCTGGCCGCGGTAGTCATAGTACATGGCATTCATTAGCCGCTCGAAACTAATATGCCGCACATTACCTAAACCTTCATTGCGGGTGGCGATGGCCATCAGCTTCAGAAAGTGCTCCAGCGAGAAATCCTGCAGGGCAGGCTCCGCATACCAAAATGTCTTTTCGCTCAGCGGCTCAAGCAGCTCTTGAAGCCTGTACGCTTGATCCAGCTTATCGTACACATCATCGAACGATTCGCCGCGCTTGATCGACAACGTGCGCATTCTTCGCAGCCGATCACGGGTTTCCTCCACCCTAACTGAGCGCTCGATAACCAGCTCGTGAATGCGCTCCGCCACTTCTGCGCCTACGGCTTCCCATAGCTCGGGTGCTACCGCCCCGATCACGCAATGGTTAAGCTGGAGCAGCACCTGCTCTAGCTCCTCCGCCGTCAGTTGACCGCTATTCACGCTCTCGAGCAGAGCGGCACCCTCGGACTGCGGTATTTCTCCACGGATTTGCTGACCGATCAGTCCATGGGCTTCAATGAGCAAAGAAATAATCGCAGTCTCGCCACCTAATTGCCCCTCGTTCAGCGAACGCTCGTAGAGCTGGGCTGATCCGCTATTATGGACGAAAATATTTATGCCCTCCGACTGCCAGCGCATACGATCCTTGAACGTGCCGCCCTTGGCCGTCTCCGACCAGGCTAGTACCTGCTCAAGCGCGTCCTTCATCCAATAAGAGAGCTTCTTCGCATCCAGAATACGCAAGCTTCTCTCCACATAATCGAGTACCGGATTTGCATTTTTTAACTGATCGAGGGAGCTTATTCGCTCTACGTTAACGATTCTTTCTTCCGCGGACGTGAGGTAATGAAGCCAAGGATGCCGTTCCGGATTGACGGGCTCGCCTTGGCGATAAGCCTGAATGGCTTGAAGCGATTGCAGCATAAGGTGCGTTTCCTCCTCGTTTGCCGTGAATGAATTTATTTCTTCTGTAATTCCCGCCATACCGTCTTATTGCTGTATTGCCTCTCATCGCTGATATCTTTGCCGAACCACTCGGGTGCCTCGAATGCAAGCGCTTCGCTCTCGGACTCGAACTCGATCTCCAGCACCGTAAGCTTAAGCTGATCATAAATGTCGATCTCTACTATGTCACCGTTCCATTCGGCGGTGACGCGGTTTTTCGTAAGAGGAACAGCTTGGAAGGCGTTAACGACTTGCCCATAGATCGATTCCGTAATGCTGTATTCAATCTCCTCGCGCGCTAGCCCATTGCCTTGCTTGAACGTATGCGTGAAGCTTAGCTCCCCCGTAGCCACGTTCGTAATTTTGCGGACGCGCAGCTCCTGATTCACATCGAGCGCCAAATACGTCTGTTCGATCCGCTGCTCGGATACGACTTGGATTTCACCTTGTTGGACCAAGCTATCTACCGTTTCTTGCAGTAAAAATTTACGTTCAATTTCCAATGCCATCTCGTCTCTCTCCTTTTGCTAACTCAATCTTCTTCGCCGAACAACTCTCTTAACATCTTCTCTTTATGATTTAGGAATTGCTTCATGATTATGTAATGCTCCGTCTCGTCCATCGTCGTAAGCGAAATTCCCTCGGGGCTTAGGCTATAGACATAGGAGTCTGGATAGGCCATAAGAATCGGCGAGTGGGTCGAAATGATGAATTGGGAGCGCTGCTGTACGAGCTCATGCATGCGCGAGAGCATGGCCATCTGTCTAAGCGGCGATAAAGCAGCCTCGGGCTCGTCCATGATATAGAGACCGTTCCCGCCAAAACGGTTAAGAAATGCAGCAAAAAACGACTCGCCATGCGACTGCTGATGGAGCGACTTTCCCCCATACGAGTCAATGACACGGCCGCCAAAACCAGGCTGACGGTCCATCTCGTCAATATTTGTCGCCAGATTGTAGTAGCTCTCCGCTCGGAAGAAAAATCCGTCTCTCGGTCTCACAGCGCCTCTCACCGGTCTTATATATTCATGAAGCTCGGAATGTGTCGCTTCCGTGGAGAACGAGAAGTTAATCGTTCCGCCCTCCGGGTTGAAGCCGAGTGCAATCGCGATCGCCTCCATCAAGGTAGACTTGCCCATCCCGTTCTCGCCGACGATGTAAGTCACCTTTGGATGAAAGTCGAGCCGTTCCAATTCGCGGATCGCGCTAAGATTGAACGGATACTTGTCGAAGGCAGGTATGAGATCACGAAGCAGACTAACGCTTCTTAGATAAAGTCCCAGTTCGCTTTTTGCCATCAGGCTAGTCCTCCTGCGTCATTTCAGCCTTTTGCCGGCTTTCAATTTCTCAATCGATTTTACGATACGATTCTGTCTCGTTTCCGCCTTCTTGGCATCTTCAATCCACGTAATGTATTCCTTCTTATGCGAGTAGGAAAGAGATTCGAAGACTGAGCGCGCCTGCTCGTCTTCCCCGAGGCCTGCTGCCAAATCATCCGGAACTTCTACATCGAGCGGAGCCGTATCCAGCTCCATCGTCATACGTACGCTCTCACCCGCCTCGGCCTTCACTTGTTCCCGAAGCGTCTTATTGATGACCATATAATGCGAGCCGTTGCCATGAGGCATCAATGAACCTCTATATGGGATGTCGTTAATCGTTCCTTTGACCCTTACCTGTGATTTCGTTCCGTACAGTTGTTCCACAGAGCAAGGAATTGTGACATACGTCCATGTCCCTACCCCCTCCGGTCTTACGAGTGCAGTCTCAAACTCCTCCATCATGTACTCCTTCCATCCTCGAGCGGTTAATAGGTCTAGCTCTATTGTAGCAACGAATGGCCTAGTTTCACAAACCCTACTCGACTAGTGAAAATAGTTTTAGCAAATGGAACTTATGGCATTTATCACAGCTTATGACATTGCGCTAAAATGATACTATTACGTTAATCGCAACAATAAGTGAATGAGGTGGCTTAATGGACGTTCCTTTGGAACAACGGCTTGAGCAGCTGCGAAATCGTCTGATTCTATTATCGGCTAATAAGGAGCTATGGCAGGATAACGAAATTATCGAGCTGTGTCGGCAAGTCGATCAACTTGTAAGCGAGATCCATAGGAACAGAGGACAATGATGATGCAGGGGACAAAGAACGAACAACGAGATGCAGGGGTAGACGAGGCTTTATTCACAGCGGTTCTTCATAATGACTACTCCAAAGTGAGATTGTTATTGCTTCAAGGTGCTGACGTCAACTATTCCAATGAGATGGGGATCACACCGCTCATAGCCGCCGCACTTCATGAGAATATGCGAATCGTATATGTTCTCATCCAATGCGGGGCAGAGATCGAGTTGCCTGACCGCAACGGAGATACCGCTCTAGACTACGCGGCTCGTCATGGAAGAACAGCCATGGCTAGGTTGTTGAAACGACTGATTAGCGAACAAAATAACCGCACTTAAATCCATTCCGTCTTGTTCTTCCTCTCAAGTAGAATACACAACTCGTTATACAACCGCGGCTTATTTGAAAACACAAAAAAAAACCTTGAAGCTTGAATCGCTCAGGTTTTTGTTAGTAAGCATGAATGCTTACACCTTGAAAACTGAATATGAACGTTTTGAATGAATGTTTTAGCTGTTGCCTACAGGTTGTATGGACCATATAAGCTCTTTAGGATAAGCCCTCGACCGATTAGTATTCGTCAGCTACACACATTGCTGTGCTTCCACCCCGAACCTATCAACCTCGTCGTCTTCAAGGGGTCTTACATACTGGGAAATCTCATCTTGAGGGGGGCTTCACG
>NZ_JBFRGE010000073.1:0-33508 GCF_052115185.1 Paenibacillus sp. 2TAB19
GACCGGTCGTGTTCAGAACTGGGGACAAATGCTGCTCCAACTCTCCGTTTTCTTCCCTGATCGAGTCGGCCAGCACCTACGCTAACAGGCCAACTCCCCCTCGGGGGAGTTCCTTATAAATGAGTTTACACAAAATTATTGACAGACCCGGATAATGTTGGGATCAGCATATGGGTTCCTGTACAACTTAGATGAGGAATCGACGTTGTTTGGCATAGATTTTCAACAACGTTACATATTGATACTTTCCATCCCAGCAGTAAGTTGGATTAACTACATTATTCTTTCTCTTGTCAGCAGAAGGGAATTGAGGGTTTTCGGTGATAAGCTGAATGTACATAGATAGGTATTAAAAAAGATGATTCCTGTTCAAACCAGGAATCATCTTTTTTGGCATTGTTTATCTCAATTAAATGATTATTTCAAGTCGAAACGATCCGCATTCATGACTTTGACCCATGCGGCGATAAAGTCACGCACAAACTTCTCTTTGTTATCGTCTTGAGCATAAACTTCGGCAATGGCACGCAGAACGGAGTTTGAACCGAATGCTAAGTCAACTCTAGAAGCAGTACGTACGACTTCGCCTGTTTTGCGATCGCGTCCTTCGTATACGGTTCCGCTAATAGGCGTCCACGCAACGTTCATGTCGAGCAGGTTAACAAAGAAGTCGTTCGTGAGCGTGCCTGCACGATCCGTGAACACGCCATGTTGTGTACCGCCATAGTTCGTACCTAGAACACGCATGCCGCCTACAAGAACAGTCATTTCCGGTGCCGTAAGGTTCAGCAATTGCGCTTTGTCTACCAGGAGCTCTTCCGCACTTACACTGTAATACTTCTTCAGATAGTTGCGGAAGCCGTCAGCGACAGGCTCAAGCACAGCGAAGCTTTCCACATCCGTTTGTTCTTGGGTAGCATCGCCGCGTCCCGAAGCGAATGGAACAGTGACATTAAAGCCTGCATCTTGTGCAGCTTTCTCAACTGCGGCACTGCCGCCTAGAACAATCAAATCGGCCAAGCTTACTTTCTTATCCAGATCTTCTTGAATGCCTTCTAGAATAGTAAGGACTTTGGTAAGCTGCTGCGGCTGATTGACTTGCCAATCCTTCTGTGGAGCAAGAGCGATGCGGGCACCATTGGCGCCGCCGCGCATATCAGAGCCGCGGAAGGTGCTGGCCGAAGCCCAGGCCGTTGTTACCAGCTCGCTTACTGTAAGTCCCGAGTCTAGAATTTTTATTTTAAGTTCGTTTACTTCCGCATCTGTTAACGTATAATCAACAGCCGGTACAGCATCTTGCCAGATCAGAACTTCATTTGGAACTTCAGGGCCTAAATATCTTGCAAGAGGACCCATGTCACGGTGTGTGAGCTTGAACCAAGCGCGAGCAAACGCGTCCGCGAACTCTTCAGGATTCTCATGGTAACGACGGGAAATCTTCTCGTACGCTGGATCCACGCGCAATGCCATATCCGCAGTAGTCATCATCGTCGGAACTCGAACGGATGCATCCTCTGCATCTGGGGCAAGATGCTCTTCAGCTTGATCTATAGCAGCCCATATATGAGCGCCTGCCGGGCTCTTCGTAAGCTCCCACTCATACCCGAACAGAAGATCGAAGAAACCATTATCCCATTTAGTCGGATTAGCGGTCCAAGCACCTTCAACGCCGCTCGTGATCGTATCGCGTCCTTTGCCGGACCCGTGTGTGCTTAGCCAGCCCAAGCCTTGTGCTTCGATAGGAGCAGCCTCAGGGTCTGGACCGACAAGAGCAGCATCGCCTGCGCCATGTGCTTTGCCAAACGTATGGCCGCCGGCAACGAGCGCAACGGTTTCTTCATCGTTCATTCCCATACGTCCGAACGTTTCGCGAATGTCGCGAGCGCTTCCAAGCGGATCCGGATTGCCGTTAGGACCTTCCGGGTTGACGTAGATAAGACCCATTTGAACGGCAGCAAGCGGATTTTCAAGCTCACGATCGCCTGTGTAACGCTTATCTCCCAGCCATTCCTTCTCATTACCCCAATAGATATCTTCTTCCGGATGCCAAACGTCCGCGCGTCCTCCGCCAAAACCAAACGTCTTGCCGCCCATAGATTCAATCGCGACGTTGCCTGTCAGAATCATCAGGTCGGCCCAAGAAATTTTGTTGCCATACTTTTGCTTAATCGGCCACAKCAGCCTGCGTGCTTTATCAAGGTTGCCATTGTCCGGCCAGCTATTCAGCGGAGCGAAACGTTGTGTGCCGCTTCCAGCACCGCCGCGCCCGTCGCCTGTACGATATGTACCTGCAGAGTGCCAAGCCATACGAATAAAGAACGGGCCGTAATGTCCGAAGTCAGCCGGCCACCATTCTTGACTATTAGTCATTAGATCGACTAGATCTTGTTTAAGAGCATGATAGTCTAACTTTTGGAACTCTTCCGCATAATCAAAGTCTTCTCCCAAAGGATTAGATTTTCTGTCATGCTGATGGAGAATATTCAGGTTTAACTGGTTAGGCCACCAATCACGATTCGAAGTCCCGCTTGATTTGAAGCTAGTAGCGCCTCCGTGCATAACTGGGCACTTTCCTGCTTGAGAAGAAACTGTAGCGTCCACATAATCATCTCCTATTCGTATAATGAAGTAGCAAATCAAAATTAGTACATATTCTCTTTATAAAGCTATATACAAATGAATACAATAGCAGATTTAAAAGTTCATCCAATCTTCACTCAACTCTGATAATTTACGGGTGTTGCGCCTTGTATGACGATCGTCACTTATCATATGACGGTCTTTTTATATATATTTATTTTCGAAATTGACAATGCCTTAGAAGGAGTGGGATGGGTGGATAGAGAAATGGAAACAAATCAATACAGTGTAAGGAAATTTTTGGGGTTTTTGGCTTTGGTCGCGTTGCCGATGGCTTTTTTTCGATTCGTCTTGCTGCCCATTCTTGTACCGATCGTCCCTTTTCACCCGGGTATTCTCTATTGGATACTAATGATTGTAGGAATGATCTGGCAGTTTGTACTATCTGTCATAATCTTGAAGAGAGAACTTGGCGATATAAGCTGGGAGAAGCTGAAGAAAAGACTATGGATGAATCATCTTATACATTCGAAAACGCTGCCTCGCTCATCTCCCTTCAGGAGTATGTCATGATCAACTCCATCAAGGAATCGATCACCAATGCCCTAAAGCACGGCAAAGCGAGCATGGTCGACATTAGTATCGTAGAGCAACAAGATACGATTCATATGACGGTAAAGGACAATGGAACAGGCAGCGATTCGGTCATTTACGGCTTCGGTCTAAAAACGATGGAGAAAAGAATCGAGGCCATCGGAGGTCAAATGAGTGTGCGAAGCGAGCCGAACAATGGTCTCACGCTCCAAGTCCGAATGCCTATCGCAAGGGGGGAGGAGTGGTGAATATCGCTCGCAAAATCAGCATCATGCTTGTGGATGATCATGACCGGGCTAAAGCGGTTTTGTTATTAAATAGTTATTTATCGTCATGAGGATGCGACGGCTATGAAACGACCTAGGAGGGTAACGATGAGTATAACGAAAGTAGAAGCAAACGGAGCAAATATTGCCGTTGTAGGCGGCAGTGAGATCGTAATAGAGGATGTTCAATCCGCATTGGATCTAATGGCTACCATTAAATACGAAACAGACTGCGAGCGTTTTGTGATAAGTAAAGAACTGGTCAGCGAAAGCTTTTTCGATTTGAAAACAGGTCTGGCCGGCGAAATTCTTCAGAAGTTCATCAATTACCATGCGAAGGTTGCTTTCGTTGGGGATTTTTCGATATATCCAAGTAAAAGCCTTCGCGATTTTATCTATGAATGCAATAATGGGACAGATTTCTTCTTCTTGCCGTCCGAACAACAAGCGATTGAAAAGTTAAGTTTGTTGAAGTGAAGTTGGAACGGGAGCTACATACGTGTCGGAAGTAAGGCACAGTTATGCTGAATATCGAATGCTGATCATTCCAGCAGGTGAAGTTGTGTATAAACATTGATGCGAGGTGATAAGATGAGCAATCAACATGCTGACAAAGATAAGCCTGTTGGCAAGACGGCATCCGTTGGCTTCCAGATTGGCGTTCGGAGAACGTTGCCGATTACGCCTGAACAAGCCTGGTCTTTCTTGACTTCACCGGAAGGGCTGCGATTATGGATAGGTACCGTATCGGGCTTGTCCTTCAAAGAGGGAGAGACGTTTACTTCCGAGGAGGGCATTACAGGTCAATTCAGAGTAGTGAAGCCTGAGAAGCAATTGCGCTTGAAGTGGGGAAGGAATGACTGGGAGAAGCTTTCGACRTTACAAATCCGACTGATCCCCATTAAACCCGACCGAACTACCATTAGCTTTCATCAAGAAAACCTGGATCATTCGGGCACGCGAGATCAAATGAAGCAGTTCTGGGAAAATGCGCTGAACGAAATGATCGAATGGAGGGCACATTGATGAAACCGAGAATAACCGTACTCACGTTAGGGGTAGCCGATTTGGAAAGATCGCTTACGTTCTATCGGGACGGATTAGGATTTCCAACGGAAGGCATTATCGGGACCGAATTCGAGCATGGCGCAGTTGCTTTCTTCGACTTGCAGGCAGGAGTGAAGCTCGCGATATGGAGGCGTGAAGATCTAGCGCTTGAAGCGAAGGTTCCTCTGTCGCCTCCCAGCTCTACGGAGATGACAATCGGTCACAATGTAGCGAGCAAAGAGGAAGTAGATGCAATTATGACGCAGGCTGAGCGTGCTGGAGGCGTTATTACGGATCCCGCGCATGTTGCCTTCTGGGGTGGTTATTCCGGGCATTTCCTCGATCCAGATGGCCATCTGTGGGAGATTGTCTGGAATCCGGCATGGGAGTTAGAGACGTAAGCCAGTTCGAGAAACAATGAGAAGAAGTCCACGATGAAGGTCGTGGACTTCTTTTTATTGTCCTATCATTTTGTCTACGTATTCCTTGGCTTCTCTCAGCCCCAGATCGGTTACTTCCCGAAGTTCTTTGATCGCTTGAATTCGTTTGCCCGATGCAACCAGTATACGCAATCTATCGTCAAGATTTGCCGGCACGCTGCCGGAGGCCGATCCGGGTGATGAATAAGGCAATCTTTCATTCCCTTGAAGATCGGATTTGATTTCATTAAGCTGCCGCTGCAGGTTGAACACTTTCAACAGCAGCACAAGTGACAAAATTAAGGCACTGAGCGCTATCCATTCGACGGATTCCATTATGAACCACTCCCATTCATCGGATAGTTCATTATACCATTGAAATATTTTTTGATAATGAGAATGATTCTTACTATAATGAAAGAGTTGGTAAATGTGAACAGACATGGATGGTGAACTTGATGACGTTGCAGGATCAATTACCATTATGGAATCATGCAGCTATAAGAGTGCTTGATGTTCGTCGGTCTAAGTTGCAATTGAGCGAGAGTATGAAGGGCTTCCGATTGCCGGCTAGCGCATTCCTGCTGGCAGTAAAGGGAGCAGCCACGATCCTTATTGATGGAACCGAGCATAACGTAGATCGCTGTTATGTATGCCATGCCGGCAAAGGCGCGACCATAGACATTGTTCAAGTGGCAGAACAAATCGATTATTATTTCATTTTCTATAAAGCGGTTCTCGTATTGCCAAGCCGAAAGGAACTTTTGAACGTATATCGAGATCATAATCCGTTCCAAATGCAGTATGGCTTCGCTCCTGCTCATCCTCTTGGTCTCTTATCGAAGATAGAGAGTATGCATTCTTCTTGGCTGCTTGGCGCTCAATTAGAGAAATTTCATGTAAGGGCATCATTTCATCAATTCGTATATGACATCCTGCAGCAGCTTCACGCGCTTGAGGGAGCAGCGATGAGCCAGCCGGATCTCGTAAGCCAAACGATTCGTTTTATGGAGGAACGTTACATAGATCCGATAAGTCTGACGCAATTGGCGGATGCCCTTCACTGCACCGAGAGAAAGCTGCAGCGATTATTCAAATCGAAGCTTGGTTTAGGACCGATGGAATATCTTATTCAAATCCGCATGAATCATGCGCAGGCGATGTTATCGAATACGAATGTATCGCTTAAAGTTATCGCAGAATCCGTAGGTTACGGGGATAGTTATTATTTTAGCAAGGCGTTTAAGAAGTATAGCGGCGTCTCCCCTCTCCATTTTCGTCAAAACCGTCGGAAAAGTACATCATCGATGTCGCGTTATTCCATTGGCGCGAATCAACTCCTCTCCTATAATAATGATTGTGATAATCATTATCAATATACCKACGGGGGAGTAAAAGGAATGAATCGGAGCAAGAGATCAGTATTGGCGGTAAGTTTGATGTTGAGTTTGATTTTATTGTTGAGCGCATGCTCGGCAGGGAGTAACGGAGGTAACAATACCAATGGAGCGAGTCCAACGGCCTCGCCTTCTAATACGGCTGCAACAAGCACGAATGCGCCGCAAGCAGCGCAGCAAGCGTATCCGGTCGTTATTAAGCATGCGAAGGGCGAATTAACGCTGGAGCAGCATCCGGTGAAGATTGCAGTGCTTGATACGAAGTTCGTCGATCAGCTGGTAACTTTAGAAGAGCAGCCTTCGGGCAGCGTGAAGGCAGCCGCGGACAATTCCGATTTCCCTGCTTACTTGGTTAACAAGCTGACGGACGTGAAGGTGCTTGGAACGAGGGATGAGCCTAATCTGGAAGCTATCGTCGCCATGGAACCGGACTTGATCATTTGTACCGAATTTCAAGATAAAGTGTATGACAGCTTGACTAAGATTGCTCCTACCATCATGCTCGACTTCAATGAAGACTGGCGCGATACGTTGGTCACGATTGGCAAAATCGTAGGCAAGTCGGAAGAAGCGAACGCGGTCCTGGAATCCTATAAGGAGAAAACAGCAAAGCTGAAAGAGGAGCTGAAGGCTAAGCTCGGAGATCAGACGGTAGCGTTGATAAGACCGCGGGATGAAGGCATTCGAGTTCATACAGCAGGCCACCGCGCGGCTGCGATCCTATATAATGATCTTGGCTTGTCCGCCCCGCAGCAGGTACAGGAGCAGCAGGACAGCGCCTATGAAATTTCGCTCGAAGCATTGCCGGAAGTAGGAGCAGACCATTACTTCCTTGTTCAGGACGATATGTTCAAGAAAGTCGTCGAGGAGATCCAGCAGTCCGAGGTTTGGAAAAGTATCGATGCCGTGAAAAATAATCAAGTGTATGACGTTGATTCGAACGTATGGATTGCTTATTATGGTCCGATCGCTATTAATATGGTTGTAGACAGAGTCGCGGAAGTGTTCCTTGGAACTCCATAATATACCGAAGCAGCTGTCAAAGTCGGAGTGGGGAGATTTGAAAGGAAGATTTAAACTCACTTTTGAAAATGAAGCTTCTCACACAGCCCTATCTATTGACTCTGGCGATTTGTTGGATAGGGGAAAATGTGAAATCTACTTGGACGGTTTAGCCGCTCAGATCGGCTCGCCATCGAGACGCGCAACAGCGTCGATGCTTGCAAAGCGGTACGCTTATCTTGTCATAGTGCCTGTCTTGTATGCGATGACCGTATACAATAAGGGCTTGCAGTTGACGCCGGATCAATGTCGATTGGCTGCGCCTGACGACAATGAATATAAAGCCAGCAACTCCAAATTTCCTAATCTGCGGATTAGGGAGCTTCGTGTAACGGAACCGGAAGCGGGCAAACGGGAAGAATGGCGGATTCAAGTAGTACATGAGCTGTTTGGAAATCACATTACCCCGTTATTTCGTTCATTATCGGTGTTTGGCCGAGTGCCCATGCCGATCTTATGGGAGAATGCGGTTGTTCGTATTGTTCCGTTGTACGAGGATGGATTAGAAGATGAAGAAGATCCGGCAGTATGGCAACGATATAAGGATGACTATACGTTTATATCTCAGACTGCGCCCGCTAGCCTCTTCGGAGAACGCCGCAATCCGCTAACAAAGTTCATTACCGCAGCGCAGGGTGGAGTCGCCGGCGAGCTGGCTCCCTACATGCGTCAGACATGCTGCTTCTACTACGAGATGTCTCCTGAATATTGCAGAGCTTGCCCGAAGTCGCCTTGTCCCGTTTAGGGGCAAGGCGGCTTTTCTCTGCGCTTTTTTTTTGGACGGTTGATTACAAGTTGATTATATTTTATTGCTGTCTTCTTGCTGCGAATATGCCCTGAACCTTCGCTACCGTACCGCCGTCAACACGGATGTCGGTGCCGGTAATATAGGAGCTGTCGCTGCTGCATAGGAATGCAATGGCGCCAGCGATTTCACTTGCTTCACCCTCGCGTCCTAGCGGGGTATTGTCAAGCAGCATCWTCATGCTTTGACTTTCTTCCGCTTCTTGTCTGCCCATTGGCGTGTTGATCGAACCCGGAGAAACGGAGACGATGCGAGCGCCCTTTTGTCCCCAATCCCAAGCCTGCTCTTCTACGATCAATTGAACGCCAAGCTTCGAGAAGCCATAGGAAGTATCCGACTTGCCTTGCGTAACTTGTTCGATTCGATCCAAGAAGTCTGGAGCAAGCGGGTTCTTTAGAAGATCATTGTATGCCTCGTTGCGTGGGAAGAAAAACGCCGACATCGACGCGATACAGACGGCAACGGAACCGGGAACGGCTAAAGGCAAGAAAGATTTCAGAATCAGTCCAGTCCCAACCATATTGACTTCCATAATTCTGCGACCGTTCGACATCGTCGGCGACAAGCCTGCGGTGTGAACAATTGCCCCCAGCTCGCCTAACTTAGCCGCGGAAGCGGCAAGCTCATCGACTTGCTGTTCGTTCGTAATATCGACAGTCTGGATGTAGACATCCGTAATGCCTTCTGCAGCGAGTTCTGCGACGGCTTGATTCAGGCGCTCTTCGCTTACATCTGCAAGGAGCAATGTTCCTGCTTTGCCGAGACGGCGAGCAGTCGCCTTCCCTATTCCACCGGATCCGCCGGTAATTACATATACTTTGCTCATTGTTTTTGCCTCCTATTAGGTTTGCTGGTATCATGAAGTAGAACTTATTTCTAGCATAGGCTAGATCGAATTTGTTCTTCAACTTACAATCGCATAGCAAATGTCCATTTATATAAGGAGGCGTATCTGATGAGCGTAACTGACAGAAACGTGATATCCGCACGTTGGCTCATTATGGAGGCCTTTACCTTACTATTGGCCGTACTTCCGTTCGAGAAAATTTCGGTACATGCCATCGTCCATAAAGCCGGTATTAGCAGGTCAACGTTCTACTCGCATTTTCAAGATAAATTCGATTTGCTTGAGCAGGTGACTGATGAAATCACGAGCAAGCTTCTCGACATTTACGAAGGAAAAACCAGCGAGGAACATATGCGGATCATGGAATCGTATACGGACCAAATTCCGATTCCGGCTACGTTCGTCATATGCGAGCATATACGTTCCTACGAGAGTTTCTATCGTAACCGCTTTCATGATTCGCATTTCTTAAGCTGGTTGAATGAGAAGCTTCGGGAACGGCTTCAACTCATCTATGGCAATGAAGCTCAAGCAACCTTCGCCGCTGGCGGAACAGTTGGCTTTATTGGCCGCTGGTTGCTTAACGGGCTGCCGGGCACTTCGTTTGAAAATGCGCTCCAACTGAGCGAACTAGCTACGTTCTCGCTGTCCCAAGGGAATACAGGGAAGAGGCAATGAGCCAAATTGGAGGAGATAGAATGAAATTTCAAGCAGTTGTTTTGTTAGCCAAAAAGTCAGCCACGGGAATCGAAGTTCCCGAACACGTTGTTGAAGGCCTGAGCGCTGGGAAGAAGCCTGCAGTTAAAGTGACGATCGGGGATTATAGTTATCGTAGCACCATAGCATCGATGGGAGGTAAATATATGCTTCCGCTAAGCGCAGAGCATCGTGCCGGTGCTGGCGCTCAAGCAGGCGATACGGTAGATGTCGAGATCGAGATGGACACCGAGCCTCGAGAGGTGACGCTGCCARCCGATTTTTCGGAGGAGCTTGATCGTAATCCGAATGCAAGAGCTTTTTTCGAAACGCTGTCCTACAGCAATAAACGTCGGTTTCTATTAAATATTGAGGGAGCCAAGACGCCAGAAACACGTGCGCGCAGATTGGAGAAATCGATCGCGGCTTTGAATGAAGGACGGCCTCAGTAGAGGTTAGCTAGCGTATTTCTGGCGGGAGCGGGAGATGAAGACTAAGCAGTGCAAATAGCTGCTCGACCATCTCCTCCGCAGGATAGGGCATCGATTGAATAATCCACCATTCCACGAGACCGACAGCAGCCGAAGTTAGAAATTGAACAGTAATATCTCTATTCATCCCTCGCTTCATGCCGTAAACGTCTATTTGCTCCTCGAATCCTCGTGCCATGATGGTCATCAGCCGTTCTCTGAATGCCGGAATTCCTTTTCGGGTCACTAATATTTTATAGATGTAGGCGTTCTGCTCCAAATATTGAAATGTGAGAAGAAGCGACGCCTTGGCGTTCAACGGGAGCGTGTCGCTGTTAGGCATACAGCTTTCGTACAATTGCTGCAAGTATGTTTCGATACATTGATCAAGCAGATCGTATTTGTCTGCGTAATGCAAGTAAACCGTGCCGCGGTTGACATTGGCGCGGTCGGCAATGTCATTGATCGTTATTTGATCCAAATCCCGCACTCCCAGCAGTTCGACGAAAGCGTCGATTATAGCTTTACGCGTCTTGAGTACTCGTCTGTCCATCTGTTTTCCTCCAGCTCTATTAGACAATTTGGGATCATTCGTTGATTATTCAACAATAACGGATTTATTAAGCATTGAAGCGTAACTACGCGTTTGCTAAGCTTATTTTATTCAACGTTTGTTGATAAATCAACGTTTATCTATAAAATACGAGATAGAGGGATGCCGAATGAACATTTTAGTGTACGGTGCAGGCGTATTAGGCAGTTATCTTGCGCATGCTTTGAAGCGCGGAGGCAATGACGTAACTGTTCTTGCCAGAGGGAAGCGGGCCGAGGAGCTGGAGAGGAACGGAGTCGTTGTTCGTCATTATTTTCAACTTCGAACGACCGTGGACCGAGTGCGCGTCATCCGAACGCTCGAAGCCGACGATCAATACGATCTTATTTTCGTCGTGATGAAATATAGCGACTTTCCGTCTGTCCTTCCGATTCTAGCAGCCAATCAAAGCAGACATATCGTTATCGTAGGCAACAATGCGGATGCTAGGCAGATGCAATCTTATATTGAGGAAAACAGTCCGACGAAGAAGCACGTTGCGTTCGGTTTCCAGCTAAGCGGAGGGCGCAGATACGAGGACGGACGCATACTGGCAGTACGCGGAGGAGGACAAATGGTGTTAGGAGGGCTGGACGGCCCGATTCCGTTCCAACCTTTACTGGATAAAGCATTCAAGAAGGCTAGCTACAAGCTGGATTATCATGATGATATAGATGCTTGGCTGAAAAGCCATATTATTTTTATTCTTGTGTTGAATACGGTCAGCTTCTCCCCAGAGGGCGGAATGAAGAAGCTGGACGGCGACAAGAGGCTGCTGCTCGAAATGATCGAAGCGATGGATGAGGGCTTTCGCGTACTGGAAGCGATGGACATCACGATTACGCCGGCTGGGCAAGTTAAGTTTATCCGCGAGCGGAAGCGGTTGGTTTATTATTTCTTGAAGCTGTACAGCATAATCCCCATTTATAAATTAATTGACGGAACTATCTCCGAGATGGAAGCGTTAAGCAGCGAATTCGCCCAATGGAAGCGGGCAACGAATAGTTCGACACCTTCCATGGATAAGTTGGCTAACCAGTTTTTTCCTCATCCATAAGTCGCGCATGCAGAAATAAATAGGATCAGCGGATATGTTAAATATCCGCTGATTTTTTTGTTAATAATAGGTAGGGCTTATGTTTAGTTTTAGTTATCGATATTAAGTATTCGTTATTTCGTACAGGATCAGGATCAAGTATCGTTAAGGTTGCTGTAGCAATATCATTTCAGGAGGTAATGGCATGAGGCGATCCGGGGCGGCGCTTATACTTGCAGCTTTAGCGGCAACCGGATGCGGGAACAGCAATAATAATCTTTCCGCTGGGGATAAGAGCACGGCAAACAAGCCTTTAGCCGGACAATCGATCACATTAGTGACGGGTTCTCACCCATGGGTCGATGCCATTAGGCCGCTTCTGCCGCAGTTCGAAGCCGAAACGGGAATGAGCGTTAGCGTGCAAAGTTTTTTTGAGGATCAATTGACTCAGAAGCTGACCGTTCAATTCACTTCGCGCTCCGAAACGCCTGATGTATTCATGTATCGGCCTCTTCAGGAGGGCAAGCTGTTTTTTCGAAATGGCTGGTTAGAGCCGCTTGATGACTTTGTTAAGCGGACAGCGGATTACGATTATGAGGATTTTACGGCTCAATCAATCGGTTCGTCGATCGTGGATGGCAAACTTTCGGGAGTCCCGATAATTATCGAGCAAGCTATATTGTATTATCGCAAAGACCTGCTTCATGAAGCCGGTATACCCGTTCCGCAGACGATCGAGCAATTAGCGGAAGCCGCGTCCCGATTGCATGACCCGGATAACGGGGTGTACGGATTCGTTGCACGCGGCGGGCGCAGCCCGCTTGTCACACAAGTATCTTCCTACCTTTATTCGGAGGGAGGAGACTTTACTTTTGGCAATAAAGCAACGATCAATACGCCTGAGGCAATCAAGGCATTCACGATGTACGGCACGCTCCTTCGAGATTACGGTCCATCAGATGCGATTAATATGTCATGGCCGCAAGCGAGCGCTTTTTTCGCGGAGGGTAAGGCGGCGCTGTATACGGATGCCAATTCGATCTACAAGATGACGATGGATCCAGACTATCCTGATGTTGCAGGTAATGTGGGCTTCGCGACCTTTCCGGCGGGGGCGAAGGGGTCAAGGCCATATAACATCACTTCGTGGGGGCTGGCCATTAACCCGAAATCGGCACATAAAGAAGCGGCATGGACATTTATTGAATGGGCGACCAGCAAGGAGATTACGATGCTGATTCAACAGAAAGGGATTCCAGGGCCGAGATCCTCCGTATGGGATCAGGAAGAAGGAACGGCAGGATTTCCAGTTGAGCTCGTAAAGGTATTCAAGAAATCGGTAAATGGCGGAGTCGACCATGACCGACCGACAACGATCAATGTGGCGGAAGCCCGTGAGACGGTCGGTGAAATCGTGCAAAAGGTTATAACTGGCGAAACGAATATACAGGAGACGGCAGATCATGCGAACGCTGCCTTGCAGGCGATTCTCGATAAAGAAGCGGAGTAAGAAGGTGTAACGAGTGCGGAACAGATTATCTATTTTCAGCAAAATTGTCGTTACGACTGTTCTCTTGCTCATTCCGATCTTGCTTCTGTACAGCTATTCCAATCGCATAGCAAGCAGCGTGGTAGAGAAGCAGGTCCGATCATCCAATTTGAATCAGCTTACTTTCCTGATGAATCAAATGGATTCAATCATCGAGAACTTGTCGGTATTCCCTGTGATCATTAGCTACGATCCTTACATCCGTGAATTTATTAGCGGAACAGGCGAATCGTTGAAAGCGCAAGCTCGCGTGACCGAGAAGCTAAGTCTGCAGAGTGTGTCCAGTGCTTGGTCGAATGATCTTACCATCGAGCTGCCAGTTGCGAAGAAGATTCTCTCTTCTAATATTTACGTGAATGGAGCGGCAACAAGGCCGGAAGAGCGACCCATACGTACAACATGGACGTATGACCAGGACAGATCGCGGGGATATCCGGTTGGAACCTTCATTCGGGAAATAACCGAACCAGCTAACTCGAACGCATACAACGATTTAACTGCGATGTTTCAAGTGCGTTTTCCCGTGCAAAATATGAGCGATATGCTTGATATCCACAAAAAAGAAAATAGAAGCGATCCTTTTTTCTATCATCCGAATGAGGAGACGATCCCGAACAGCACGCTTTCTTCAGCAACGGCTGAATCCATTATCCGAGCTGTACTGAACGATGCTTCCGGTAGTTCGGGGCAACAGACGATTAGCATCGATCGCGAAAAGTACCTGGTCAGCTATGTGAAATCTCGTCAGCTTGGATGGTATCTCGTCGATTACGTTCCTGTTGAGCGCATCGTATCGCCAATCATGACCGCGCGTAATTGGTTTTATTGTTCCATTGCGTTACTGCTTATGATGAGCATTGTGGCTGCCTTCCTGTTGTATCGCAACGTTCAGATTCCGCTCCACAAAATGATCCGCGGCGTCCAGCGAATGAAGGATGGCGATCTTTCATGGCGGATTAACTACAAAGCCAAGAGCGAATTCGATGATCTGATTCGTCATTACAATGAGATGGCTGAGCAGATTCAGCGTTTAATCGAAGATGTGTATACCGAGAAGCTGCGTTCGCGGGATGCGACATTAAAGCAGCTGCAGTCTCAAATTAATCCGCATTTCTTATATAATTCGCTGTTCTTCATTATCAATTCAGCGATGATGGACGATCGGGAAGCGGTTATCTCCATGACGGAAAATTTGGCGGAATTTTATCGGTACACGACGAAGGTCGAGAATCAACAGGTCACGGTTGCAGATGAGTTGAATTTAGTGAGGCATTATCTGGCTATCCATCATCTGCGAATGGGACGTCTGGCTTACATCATTAACGTATCTGAAACCATGTTAAGCGAGCCGATATCTCGTCTTATCCTTCAGCCGCTTGTCGAGAATGCCATCGTTCACGGCATCGAGCCGCGTATAGGCGGAGGCATGATCGGCATCACGGGTGAGCAGGGTGATCAATATAATCGGATTCACGTAACGGATAACGGTGTCGGGATGAAGGATGCTGAGTTAGATCAATTGCGAGAACGGTTAGCGCAAAAAGACTCTAGTACGGATGAGTTGGGAAGCGGAATACGGAATGTGCACCAGCGTCTGCGTTATCAATACGGCGAAGGTTCCGGTCTAAGCTTCCGCAACGCGCCAGACGGCGGTCTAATCGTTACCGCAACCTGGACTCGCAATTGCGGCGGCGTTGATTCGGAATAGGAGGACGGGATGCGATGGCACAGCTATTGTTAGTGGACGATGAAGCACATGTAGTGGATCGTTTTGCGACGACTATCGATTGGAAGTCAATAAACATTGAGCAGGTATATCGCGCTTATTCCAGTCTAGAGGCACTTGAGCTGCTAAGGCAGTTCTCCATTGATATCGTCATCACTGATATTAAGATGCCGGGCATGTCGGGGCTTCAGTTGATCGCCGAAATCCGCCGTCTTTGGCCGAAAACCAAATGCATCCTCTTGTCCGGCTATTCCGATTTCGACTTTGCCAAGCAGGCTATTCTGTATCAGACGGAGGATTACTTGCTGAAGCCGGTCAAAGATGTCGAACTGCTGGCAACGGTGAAGCGGGTGTTAATCAAGCTTGAGCAGGATTGGGAAGAAGTGCTTTCCAGCCAGCGAATGAGCTATACGCTCAAAGAAAATATGYCGCTTCTTCGGGCGAATCTCCTTCAAGAGCTGCTTCAGGGCAAGAAGTGGAGCGCAGAGCTGCTTCAAGAGAAGATGGCCAGGCTTGAGATGGGAAGTCACGCTTGGTCAACCATTTCGTTAATGGTTATTCGGCTGGACGAGTCTTTCCTGCAATACGAACTTGAAGATTTGGCATGGAAAGAATATGCCGTAAGCAACATGGTCGAGGAATTGTTCGGTACAAGGTATGCCATTTGGCATACCAAGGACGCTCATGATTATTTAGTGTTTGTGATGACGGCGAAGCAGGATGAACCTGACCAAGATGATACAGTCTGGTTCGAACGGACAGCGGCCTCGCTGCAATCTGCCGTATGTACGTATCTGAAAAGTAAAATATCCATTTTGGTGAGTAATAAAGGGAAGTTTCCGAGCGATGTTGCAGCGWACTACAACCGTGCGATTTCTTCATTCCGGAAGCGGATCGGGAACGAGCGAGAGCTCTTCATGCGCCTTGAAGACGAGCCTAAATCGGAGCCGCCCATCTATTCCTTGCAAAGTCTTTACAACCCGCCAACCTTGATTCATTTGCTTGAGGCAGCGCGGTGGGAGGTCATCGAGGAGAAGCTTCGCTATATTTTTGAATCGATGGAGCAAGGCGATGATCCTTCACAGGAGCATCTGCTCGAGATCTATTTCACGATTGCATCAGCCTACACGTATATAACCCACAAGAACGGACGGCACTTAGCCGACTTAATTGGCAGCCACTTCGATCGGATGTCGGAAGGCATACCTTTTCGGTCTTTGAATCACCTGCGGGAATGGTCGTTCCGCACGCTGCGGCATATTAGGGACGACATGGAACGAGAAACGAAAGATTCCAGATCTAAGCTCATACGGGATATTCAAACCTTTATTGAAGAGAACGTGACGCGCGATATTTCACTGCAAAAGATTGCCGAGAACGTATTTCTCCACCCGGTCTATGTCTCGAAAGTATATAAGCTGGAAACCGGGGAAAATATGAGTGATTATGTGCAGCGCGTCAAAATGAAAAAAGCGGAATATTTGCTGAAGCAGAGCAACGAGAAGATCTATGAGATTGCTGCTCTGCTTGGCTATCAGAGGCCGCACTCCTTCATCTACGCGTTTAAGAAGATGTACGGAATGACACCTCAGGATTATCGAGATCGTTGATCGTTAAATCACATACACAAACGGAGGGAACACACATCATGTTGTTATTTATCGTTCTTGCAGCGATCGTCGTGCTGCTATTGTTGATTACCGTTGTGAAGCTCAATCCTTTCGTCGCTCTGATTATCACCGCAATCGGTGCAGGGCTTGCTGCAGGAATGCCGCTTCTGACAACGGAAGACTCGCCCGGAATCATCGATTCCATTAAGACAGGCATGGGCAATACGCTCGGATTCCTCGCTATCGTCTTGGCGCTTGGCACTATGCTTGGCAAAATGATGGCGGAGTCCGGCGGTGCGGAGCGCATCGCCCGTACCCTTATCAAATTGTTTGGTGAACGCAACGTTCATTGGGCGATGATGTGCGTCGCGTTTATCGTTGGCATTCCGGTGTTCTTCCAAGTCGGATTTGTTCTTCTCATTCCGCTCGTATTCACGATTGCCAGACAAACAGGCCTCTCGTTAGTGAAGATCGGCGTTCCGCTCGTTGCCGGCTTGTCCGTCGTTCACGGCCTGGTGCCTCCTCATCCGGCGGCAATGGCAGCCGTTGGAATCTTTAATGCCGATATCGGCAAGACGATTCTGTACTCCATCATCGTCGGTTTGCCGACCGCTATCGTTGCAGGTCCGCTGTACGGGAACTGGATCGGTAAGCGAATCCATAAGGAAGTTCCGAAGGAAATGGGCGATCAGCTCACGGAAAATGCGGAAACAAAGCAGCTTCCCGGTTTCTTTAACACGTTGTTTACGATATTAGTGCCTGTATTTCTAATGCTCATTGCCACCGTCGCTGATCTGTTCTTAGAGAACGGGACGCTTGCGAGCGGGGACTTCCTCTACCAAGCGGCCAAGTTTGTCGGCGATCCAGTCGTAGCCTTACTGATTGCAACGGTATACTCGTTCTTCAGCCTTGGCTTCTTCAGAGGCTTAAGCCGCGAAACGGTACTGAAATTTACGAATGACTGCTTGGCGCCTACGGCAACCATTCTTCTCGTAATCGGCGCAGGCGGCGCGTTCAACCGCGTATTGCTGGATTCGGGCATCGGCGACTATATCGCTGAGCTTGCTACCGCGTCGAATGTATCGCCGATTCTGCTGGGCTGGGGAATTGCGGCAATGATCCGCGTGGCGACAGGTTCTGCAACCGTATCGATGATGACGGCAGCTGGAATCGTTGCTCCAATCGCAATGGCGATGCCGGGAACGAATGTCGAGCTGCTCGTGCTTGCGACGGGCGCTGGCTCGCTCATCCTCTCGCATGTGAATGACTCGGGCTTCTGGCTGATCAAAGAATATTTTGGCATGAGCGTGAAAGAGACGCTTCTAACGTGGACGGCGCTCGAGACGATCATTTCGGTCGTAGCGCTTGCTTTGATCCTCGTCTTGAACACGGTTGTCTAACCGCGATTCGAGGATAGTGGAAGAAAGGAGTGGAGGTAAGATGGCTTCCTCTTATGTAATTGGCGTTGATATTGGAACAACTAGCACGAAGTCCGTTCTGTTCGATACGAAAGGCGTGCTTCAAGCAAGCCATACCATAGAGTATCCTTTATACTCGCCTAAGCCGGATGTTGCGGAACAGAATCCGGATGAAATCTTTCGCGCGGTTATCGGCACGATCAAGCATGTCGTGCAAGATAGCGGCGTTAATCCAACAAGCGTATTGTGCGTGTCGTTCAGCTCAGCCATGCATAGCGTCATTGCGGTTGACGTTGACGGCAACCCGCTCACCAAATGCATCACCTGGKCGGATAACCGCAGTGCCTTCTGGACGGAACGAATTAAGAACGAGATGAACGGTCATCAAATTTATTTGCGCACGGGAACTCCGCTGCATCCGATGGCCCCGCTATCCAAGCTCACTTGGCTTAGACATGCGGAGCCGGATTTGTTCGCACGAACGCATAAGTTTATTTCCATCAAAGAATATGTGTTCTTTAAGCTGTTCAACCAATATGTGATCGACTATTCCATCGCGTCAGCAACGGGCATGTTTAATTTGACGAAGCTGGCTTGGGATGGGGAGGCACTGGAGGTAGCGGGCGTTACCGCCGAGCGATTGTCTGAGCCGGTGCCGACGACCTATAGCTTGACCGGCCTTGCTTCCGAATGGGCGGCCGAGCTGGGCTTGCCGGCTTCGACGCCTTTTGTCGTAGGCGCAAGTGACGGCGTACTGTCCAATCTCGGGGTGAATGCGATCGATCCGGGAACGGTTGCCGTGACGATCGGGACGAGCGGAGCGATCCGTACCGTCACCGATCGCCCGATCACCGATCCGAAGGGAAGAATTTTCTGTTATGCGCTAACCGAGGATATGTGGGTAATCGGCGGACCGGTCAATAACGGCGGGATGATATTCCGGTGGCTTCGAGACCAGTTATGCTCAGCGGAGGTCGAGACGGCGCTACGGCTTGGCAAGGACCCTTACGAGGTGCTCACCGAAATCGCTGCCCGCGTTCCGGCAGGGGCCGACGGTTTGCTGTTCCACCCTTATCTGGCAGGAGAGCGGGCGCCGCTATGGGATGCGAATGCAAGAGGCTCGTTCTTCGGCCTTGGCCTTCACCATAAGAAGCAGCATATGATTCGAGCTGTTCTGGAAGGCGTTATTTTCAACTTATTTACCGTATTTATGGCGCTCGAAGAATTGATCGGCCAACCGAAGAAAATACAGGCGACAGGCGGCTTCGCACGGTCAGAGCTATGGCGTCAGATGATGGCCGATATATTCGACCAAGAGGTGCAAGTGCCTGAGAGCTTCGAAAGCTCCTGCCTAGGGGCCGCCATTCTAGGGATGTACAGCATCGGCGAGGTCGATTCGCTGCATGTCGTATCGACGATGATGGGCTCGTCGCATAAGCATCTGCCAAATCAAGAGAATGTGGTGAAATACAAAGAGCTGAGCCGCATCTTCGTGCGGATGTCCAGACTTCTGACTGATGAGTACCAGGAAATCGCAGCTTATCAGAAAAAGTGGATGTAATTGGATCAGAGAAGCGTGCTCCCATTTAATGGGGGCATGCTTTTTTTCTGCGATGCCTCAATGAACCACCGTATCCACTCAGTAAGAGCATATATGCACTTACAGGCGCGAACGCAAACCCAGCCTCACTCTTAAGGACGTATATGCTTTTACAAGGTGTTCTTACAAGGGGAGGGGCGGCAGCGATGTCACAAAAGTCGACTCCATATCGTTATACAAGAAATCGAGTCTATGGGAGTGATCGTAATGAAAACATTAACTTGCGTCGTTATTGGGGCTGGATACGCAGGCATACATGCCATGAATGAAATTCGTAAAACCTTGCAGCGACAAGAGGGCAGCCAATCCGTCAAGTTCGTTCTCATCGATAAAAATAAATATCATTTTCGCAAGGTGAAGTTGTTTAAGCCTGCGGTAACGGACGAAGATATTCGAGTGCCGCTCACGCAGCTGTTTCCTGAGGGCATATCGCTCATTCAGGGAACTGTCACGGAGGTTATAACGTCAACGAAAAAAGTACGACTGACAGACGCTTCGGGCGCCTTGCAAAGCTTGGATTATGATATTCTTGTTGTAGCGGCTGGCAGCATCGTTCGGCGGCCTGAGCCAAGTGCAGGGGGGCAACCGCTAGGCAACCTGGATGATGCCCTTCGGATAAGGGAAATATGGCTTGCCAATCTACGCAAGGCTGCCATCGAACGGAATCCGCATGAGCGCAAACGCTTGTTGACGATTGCGGTAGCGGGAGCGGGCATAAGCGGCATTGAGACGGCGGCGGAGCTGGCCTATTATGTCCGGGAGGAAGCCCGGAAGCTCGACATCGAGACGAATGAAGTTGATATTCGCTTGTATAATGCGCATGATCGTCTCTTTACTGACGGACCGGACGGCGTGTCCCGGAAATTGGAGCATTTTTTAAGAGATTGCGGCGTAAAGGTTGTCCATGCAAACCGAGTGCTTCGGGAAAATGCAGGTATCGTTTACTTATCCGACGGCGAGAAGCTGCCTGCAGGCTTATGCGTGTGGACATTGGGACTATTGCCAAGTCCTGCGCTCGAACAATTCGGCCTGCCGGTTACTTCGGACGGGTATGTGAAGGTTGATGCCAGCTACCGGGTACAAGCTGCTCCCGGCGTATACAGTATCGGCGATTGCGCCAAAGTCATCGATCCGCTTAACGGCCGTTCCGACGGGATGACTTGTAAGGAAGCCATCCCTCAAGCGAGTAGATTGGCGAAAGTCCTTGCAGCTGATCTAGCAGATAAACCGGCACCTGTGCATACCAGCTATATGGACAGCTTCAGTATTGGCTTGGGTCCTGATAAAGGTCTCACATGGGTGCGCAAATGGGGAATTGATTTCATAATTACCGGCAAAATGGGTTATCGGATTAAACATTTTACTTGGAACTTGGCCAGTACAATCAAATAATAGGATATACACATTGTGATGGAGGCGTAGGAATGGAGCAAATGTATATAAAATATAAAGGTTTGCTGCTTTCTCTAGCTTACCAGTTGACCGGCTCATTCTCCGATGCGGAGGACATCGTTCAAGATGTCTTCCTGAAGGCATATGACGGAAACCCGCTAGGTTTGGCGGAAGCGCCGCAAGCGTATTTATGCAAAATGGTGACGAATCGTTGCCGGGATTTGCACAAGTCGGCGCGCAAACGCAAGGAGCAATATTTTGGCGAATGGTTGCCCGAGCCCGTTCCTACCTCTGATGACGAAAATTTCGAAATGATCGCTCGATCCGAATTATTATCCTATGCCATGCTGGTTATGCTGGAAAGGTTGTCGCCCGCGGAGCGGGCGGTGTTTGTCCTTCGCGAAGCGCTTGGTTTTGAATACGCGGGTATAGCAGCCATTATCGACAAGAACGAGGCCAATACCCGCAAGCTGTTCAGCCGTGCGAAAGCGAAAATGAGAGAGGCTGGCAACGCGGCTGCCTTACCCTTCACGAATGAAAATGCAGCATGGGTTCGCCAGTTTTTGAACATGCTTGAACAAGACCGGGTCGACGAAGTGATGGCGATGCTAGCCCAAGATGTCGTGTTGATTTCCGATGGAGGCGGAAAAGTTGTCTCCGCGGTTCATCCGATCGTGAGCAGGTCATTTGTTTCCCGTTTCTTGCTCGGTATCATGCGCAAAAGTGCCAGCGACGGTGTTTCCTCGTCATTCCGAGTAAGTGAAATTAATGGTCAGATCGGCATCTCGATTTACTCCGAGCAGGGCATAGAGGCCGTTACTTTATTTCAAATCGAAGGCCATCTTCTTCGTAACATTTACTTGGTCAGAAATCCGGATAAGCTGAAGCTGTTCCAGAGCATTTGAACCAAGGTTTTGCAATCTGAACCACGTCGCCAAGACGTGGTTTTTTTATCTACTGAGAGCCATGGACATTCACTCAACGATGCAATAGGTTCTGGGCTCTTCTCYATTGCGTAGGCGTTGTGCCAACGAAACGTTTGAATACAGTCGCAAAATGCTGGCTCGATTGATAGCCCAGCTGGAAAGAAATGTCCGTTATCGACGCATCCGATTCCATGAGTTGACGGCATGCCGCTTTCACACGAAGACGTTCGACGAACGTCATTGGCGGCTCTCCGGTGAAGTCTTGAAACGTCCGGTAAAAGTGCGAAGAGCTGACGCCTGCGACAGCTGCAAGCTCATTTACCGATGGACGCCATTCCGGGTGTTTGCTCATTCGTGCAATTAGCTCATGAAAGGAATGAATCAGATCCGATGCGAGTACATTCGTTCCGGAGCGAGGTCCTATGAAGGCAAGGATGATTTCAATTAAAGCGGTACGAACAGCTGTGCTTTGACTAGAACTATCCTTCATTAATACCGACTTTAATTTCTTGAAAACGTCGACGGCCGGCAGCCCAAGATGAAAATGGCGCGGCAATTGCAATAATGCTTCTTCTATAATAATGCTCTCAGAAGGCGGCAAGCATAACCAACCGTCATGATGAGGGGCTTCTATGATCAACCACCAAAACTTGCAGGGCTCGATCACGTTAAAGCCCCCTCTGTGCTTCTCGCCGGGACGTGAATGGAACAGCTCGCCTGACATGGTCTCATAAAATTGCCCTTCAAGCACCCAGCTTGCTTTCCCTTGTTCAATAAGAACAAATTCATAACATCCGGGGTGTTCATGCTCATGCAGCGGCAGTGCCTTGCGCAATTCATCGCTGCCAAGCATGACGAATTCCGGTACGCTGCGGATTGGCGAATTGCTGTCGATATCGTATGTCCAGCGTTTGCTCATGCAAGGGGAGTCTCCAATCATTTGTTTGAGTATGTACTCTATGTTTCTCATCCTACTTCGTACGAACTTGAACGTCAATCGCCACTCGTTCAGGTTAAGATGATGTCAACCGCTAATAAGGAGGAACATAGATGAACTTACAAGCTGAAAGACAGTACAAAATTACGCAGCAGGATAAAGAAATATTTAACCGCGACGGCTATTGGATTAGCCCAAAGCTCATAGATGACGAGCAGATCGAACGATTGCGCGAGGCGCATGGACGGATATGGTCAGGTGATTACGACGGCGACGGGGTACCTATGAATCATTTTCGGCTTAGCGACAACCCTAGCGCGCTTCGCAAGCTGGATAATGGCTGGTGGATCAATGACGAAGTGAAGAAGACCGTATTGGATCCATTCATTGGCGAGCTGTCTGCCGATTTGTTGGACACGGATGAAATTCGACTTTGGCATGATCAGGTTATTTATAAGCCCGGTATCGGCAGTGAAGTTTCCGATGCAGGCAACGTGGGCTGGCATCAAGACTACGGTTACTGGCAATGCTCGGATACGCCCGATATGATAACCGTTTGGATTGCACTGCAGGACACGGATTTATCGAACGGCGGCATGATGACGATACTCGGCTCTCACAAGTGGGGATTGGTACCTGACAGCGACTCCTTCTTTAATACGAATATGGAGGAGCTGAAGGATAAATATTCGGATGGTCGAAGCTGGGTTGAAGAGCCATGTATTCTGAAGGCAGGACAAGCAAGCTTTCATCACGGTCTTACCTTCCACGGATCTGGACCGAATCGGACGAATGATCCGCGGCTATCGGTTGTATCTCATGTGATGAAAGGCGGTACGAGCTATCGGGCAGGCATCCAGCGTCATGACAACATTCGCCTGTTGGGACCGCGTCCGGTTCAAGGACAATCTTTCGCTAACGACTATTTTCCGATTCTTTTCAAGAGATAATCATACATGTAGACAAACGAACAGCCCTGCTCTCCCAATGGAGAAGCAGGGCTGTTCTTACTCATTCGGTATTAGTGATTAAGCACTTGTTTTCTTTGTTTATCGAAAGAGACGATTACGGCGAACAGCAGAAGAATGAAGCCCGTGAACATAAAACCTCCGATGGTATCGAAGGGCAGCCAGCCGAGTACGCTGGAACCGGCAACGACACCGAGCGAGAAGAAGGCGTAGAAGTAACCATAGGCTTTGCCTCGCAGATCGGCCGGTGTTGCTTGGATAAGCATTGTATTAATAGATGGGAATAGGAGTGCGAAGCCTACTCCGTATAGACCTAGTACAACATAAAGCGACAGTGTCGTATTCGACTGACTAATCAATAGCTGGCTTGCTCCCATTAGCCCCATGCCGATGGCCATTGTTCTTGACGGAGCGACACGGTCGAATATGCGATTCGTCGGAAGTACAAACAACAGGACGGCAATGATGCCAAACGTGCTCATTAACGTGCCGCTTAACCTTGAATCATAACCGAGCGACTGCACATGGAGAGGCAGTAAGTAAGCAATTACGCCTTGCGAGAACATTAAGAAAAATGCGCCGCCGTAAGCCTTTATTACACCTGCTTGGAAGAGCGAGCCAGCCGATTGTGCTTTAGCTTCAGCCTTCTCGTTTTTTATGATTTTATATTTCCTGAGAAAAATAGCAGATAGGACGGCGAGCAGCAAACCGAGTACGGCTACGCAAGTAAAGACGAACGGCACGGACGTTCTGCTTGCCATTATACCGCTGAAAGCAGGGCCGATAATGGCGGCAAGTCCGACGAACGTACCCGTGAAGGCGACTTTCTTCCCTTGCTCGTTACTCATCGTCGTATTCGCGGAGTAGGTGAACGCTGCCGGAACGATCAGCCCGGCGACGAAGCCGTGCAGGATTCGAACGATAATGAGCAAAGTCGGTTCTTCGACGAAATGATAGAGCAGCAATGCGCCGCTGGATAAGACCATTCCGGCCATCAAGATCCGGAAGGGGCCAACCTTATCCGTCATGATGCCGGACAATATGTTGCCAAGCGTATTGGCCAGCGAGTACAGAGCGATAACGAAACCAACAATAAAAGAGCTGGCGCCGACAGATGCCGCGAAGGTGCTCATGACGGGCAATTGCGCGAACAAATCGAAGAAAGAGAAGAACACGATTGCGTACACAAGCACGGAAATGTTAATCTGGCGCAATTCGTATTTGTTTTTCGCTTTCTTAAGCTGCCAATCGAGCACGAAGTTGCCGAACGGGACGAAGGCCGCAATGACGGCCGCGGCAGGCCAGAGAAGATTCCACTTCACTCGAATAGCTGCGTAGGCAATAGCCGCCGCATAGAGACAGAAGATGCCGCCGTGTATGCTGCCTACTATCGTGACTGCTTCCTCGATTCCACCCTTATACTTCAAAGGCATCGCAATGCCTAATAATACGATCAATGATATACCATCTAGAATGCCTGTTAGGCGTAAAAGGTTAATGGGATGTGCCCGCACTTGATTTGCTCCTAATCGCGTAATAATTGCTTCCTCTATTCTAGCATGCCGTTAAGCGTGTAACACGCAAACAATTGGACATTGTTTAAACTCCGTTTAAATTGGCGCGTTATGATCCTTTTATTCAGTTTTGTATAGGAGGAGTTTCAATGAGTCATGTATACAGAAAAGAAACCGGAGAGTGGGCTGTTGAAGCACAAGGGCTGGTCAAAATTTTCGGTGACAATCGGGCTGTAGACGGTGTGGATCTGAAAGTGCCTACAGGTTCGATCTATGGCGTGCTTGGTCCGAATGGAGCGGGGAAAACAACGACCATCCGCATGCTGGCAACGCTGCTGAGACCGGATGCTGGATCGGCTAAAATATTTGGGCATGATGTGGTGAAGGAATCTCAGATCGTAAGGCAATTGATTGGCGTGACCGGGCAGTATGCTTCGGTCGACGAGTCGCTTAGCGCTACCGAGAACTTAATTATATTTTCCCGCCTGCTGGGTCTAGGAAGAGCGGAGTCGAAGCGCAAGGCGGAGGAGCTGCTGGAGGAATTCGGCCTCACGGAGGCTGCGAAGCGGCCGCTACGCAACTTCTCTGGCGGCATGCGTCGCCGGCTGGATCTTGCGGCCAGTCTGATCGCGCAGCCGCCGCTCCTATTCCTTGACGAGCCGACGACCGGACTCGATCCGCGTACCCGCTCGCAGATGTGGGACACGATTCGCCGTCTGGTGAATACCGGTTCAACCGTTTTGCTTACGACCCAATATCTAGAAGAAGCGGATCAGCTTGCCGACAGAGTAGCGGTTATCGATTGCGGTCTCGTCGTCGCCGAAGGTACCGTAGATGAATTGAAAGCGTCGGTTGGAACGTCGTCCCTGCATTTGCGAGTAGCCGATGCAGAGTACATCGGTCAGGCGCGCCGAATCGTCGAGCAGGTGCTGCGCGTACAGACGAGCGTATCTTCAGAAGCTGCGAAAATTACGGCACCAATGGCGGATGCCGACTTAGTGACCGATCTATTGATCGCGCTTCGCTCGTCAGGTATTCATTTGGCAGAGCTTAGCGTACAAAAGCCGACGCTTGATGAAGTATTTCTAACGATTACAGGACATGGCGTTAAGGAGGAAGTAACCGTATGAACCACACAACTACAAAATCAACAGTCTATAGCGAGCTGAGAAACCGCACGAGCTTCAGACAATCGGTGCGCAACTCGTTCACGATGGCGTACCGGGGCTTGCTCAAAATTAAGCGTACGCCTGAGCAATTATTTGACGTAACGCTGCAGCCGATTATATTCACTCTTATGTTCACTTATATTTTCGGCGGAGCGATTTCCGGCGATGTCATCAGCTACTTGCCTGTCATTATTCCCGGCATTCTCGTTCAAACCGTTATCACGACCTCCGTCGTTACAGGTGTTCAATTGCGCGAGGATATGGACAAAGGCGTATTTGACCGATTCAAGTCGCTGCCGATCGCCCGTATTGCACCGCTTGCCGGAGCGTTGCTGGCAGATACGGTCCGGTACAGCATTGCAACAGTGCTTACCTTCTCCATGGGTTACGTAATGGGCTACCATCCCGAAGGCGGCTTAGGCAGCGTTGCGCTTGCCGCGCTGCTCGTCATCTTCTGCTCGTGGGCGATTAGCTGGATTTTTGCTTTCTTCGGCGTTATTGCGCGTACAGCGTCAAGCGTGCAAGGCATTTCGATGCTCGTGCTGTTCCCGCTTACGTTCCTGTCCAATGCCTTCGTACCGGTCGATACGATGCCGAACTGGCTGCAATGGTTTGTGAAGATCAATCCAATTTCGCATCTCGTTACAGCCGTCCGCGAGCTTACCAATTCAGGCACGGTTGGCATGGATCTTGTTATCTCGCTTATCGGCGCTGCGGTCATCGTAGCGGTCTTCGCACCGATTACGGTCAAAGCGTACATGCGCCGGACATAAGCAAAAACATTGTTAATAATATGTGCCAAACAGTCTTGCTTTATAGCGAGACTGTTTTTTGTTTATATAGGTAATGATATTTATGCTTTACTAGCGTTTTAAGCTATAGGAAGATCCTATCATTTTGGAATCAAATAAGAGGTGAATGACAGCTAAGAAGCGCGTATAATGGTGCACATGCACTTCTAGAAATTTATCGCAGAATGGATGATTCAAGTTGCAGCTCAAGTTATCGTCGGTCTACTTGCTCTTTTACATGGGGCTTGGCGCATATGCGCCGTATTTAAGCTTGTATTTGCATGATAGGGGAATTAGCGGCTCTCAGATGGGGCTCATACTAGCGCTAGGCTCGCTGGCGGGTATTGTGTCTCAGCCGTTATTCGGACTATTAAACGACCGTTCGAAAGATTATCGCTCGATATTGAGATGGATCTCGCTGCTGTCAGCGGTTGTCGTAATGGCGCTTGTTCCCGACCAAGGATTAACTGCGCTGATTATTACCTTCGTGCTGTTCTCGTTCATTAGTTCGCCTGCTTCGCCGCTAATTGACGCGATTGCCGTTCAGAACGGAACGGGGCACGGTTTTTCCTTCGGTGAAGTCCGGGTATGGGGCGCYATCGGCTTTTCTGTCATTACGGTTTTTGCAGGTTATCTTTTTGAGGATATCGGTTATAAGTATATTTTTACGGCGTATTCGCTGTTTGCGCTGCTGTTGTTTCTCTTCCTCTTCTGGCTGCCTGCTGTTCCAAGAGCCAAGCCAAAGCACCGGATAGAGAAAGGCGCCCTCCGGCAGCTTGTCACTAACTGGCGTTTTGTATGCTTTATTGCCATCAGCATCCTCGTATCGGTAAGTATGACGATGAATTTTAATTACTTATCGATCTTCCTTCAAAGACTCGACTATCCGGTGGAGCTTGTCGGGTGGAGCTTCACGGTTGCCGCCGTCGTCGAAATTCCGTTATTTTGGCTCTCATACAAGGTCATACGCCGGCTCGGCTTGTTCCCGCTGCTCATCGGCAGCGTGCTCATGTACGCCTTGAAGTATCTCGCGCTTAGCTTCGCTCCGCCGACTTACGTCGTTCTATTATTGCAGGCGGTAGACGGCATCGCGCTCGTCTTTTACTTCAGCACGGCTGTTGAGATCGTCAACCTGATGGCGCCGGACAACGGCAAAGCGACCGCGCAGACGATGTTCGCTGCCGCAGGCGGCATTGCCGGAATTGCAGCCAATGCAGCAGCCGGCTGGATCGTAGACCACCAAGGCCCGCAATTTCTGTTCGGCATGATGGGGGCCATGGGAATAACGGCGACGGTATTGTTCCTTTTATTCTACGTTAAAGGCGATAATCGGAAGCAGCTTGCAAACGTCGATCAATAGGACACTTATCTTAATCACGTAGCTTAATGAGCCATGCCCTTCGAGGYATGGCTTTTTTTGTGGGATCATAATTTAGTCAGCTATGTTTAAAATACAGGGAATTTATCCATTTATTTACTAGGAAATACGCCAAGCAGATTAGAATAACGTGATTTCCTCCTGTTAAATTCACCGATATCGCTTAGTCTACTCGTAAACGGAGTTATTAACGGGAGAAAATCCCTCTATATCATAAAAATGAACAGGGGATAGACGTAATAACGGGAGAAATTCCAGTTATCTCGTTATAGTAATAATTGACTGATATTTCTGGTTCACTCTCTCACAAAAAAAGCGCTTGCAAAGGAAGTTATTGTCATGGTATATTCATCTCGACAAAAAAATCTAAACGTTTAAATACGGAGGTGCAGTCGTGTCCAGCATAAGCATTAAAGACATCGCCGCAAAGGCTCGAGTATCCACAGCGACCGTATCCTATGTATTGAACGGCACCCGCAACGTCAAGCAGCAAACGCGAGAACGCGTCCTGCAAGTTATTGACGAAATGAATTATAAACCGAACAACGCCGCGCAAAGTCTGAAGCGCAGACGCACGAATACGATCGGTGTCATTGCGGAAGACGTCACCGTGTTCAACGTACCGGAAATTATCGACGGCATCAACGATTGCGCCGACCGGTTGGACATGCATATTTTGTTGACTAACTTGCGGCTGGATAAGAGAATCGGGCGCAGTTTCGACAATGTCGACGCATACCGGCATTTTGCGGACAACGCGGTGTCCGAGCTGCTTAGCAAGCAAGTGGAAGGCATTATCTATATCGGCGTGCATCCCCGTGATCTGACGGGACTGTGCGATACATTGGGCAAGCCGATTGTGTATACATACTGCTACACGCAAAGCGATCTGTCGATTCAATACGATGATGAGCAAGCAGCCTATGAGGCAATGGAGTATTTGGTGAACAAGGGCCATTCCCGCATTGCCATTATTAGCGGCGCTATGGATTCGATTCCGTCGCGGCTGCGGTTTAACGGGTTTTATAAGGCGGTTACAGAATTTGAATTGCCTTTTGATCCGCTCCTGATCAAAATGGGGGATTGGGAGGCAGAATCCGGATACCGGTTAACGAAGGAGCTTCTGTCGCTAGCCGTTCCGCCGACGGCCATTTTGTCTATGAACGACGTCATGGCGGTTGGCATTCTGCAGGCGGCTCGCGAGATGGGGGTTACGATTCCCGGAGCGCTCTCGGTCATCGGCTTCGATAACCGGGAATTCAGTGAGTATTTAACACCGCGGCTCACAACAATGGGTTTGCCGCTGCACGAGATTGGCTATAAGGCGATGGATGCATTATCCCGCATCCTTCAAGGCGAAGAACCAGATGTCAATTCGAAGCCTATATGTAAGCTGATTGAAAGAAACTCCGTAGCTTCACCTTAAAAGGCTATCGCCTTTTTTTAATGAAAAATCTAAACGTTTAGATTTTTGTTGAAAGCGTTACCTCTAGCATTGGCTATGATCCGAGAGGATTGAGCATATAACAAATCAGTTAAAGGGGATGATGGAATGCGTAAGGCAAGTATGGCTTTAACCGCACTTATCTTCATTTTATCAATGGTGTTGGCTGGATGCGGCGGCAACAACAATAACAACAAAGGAACGGAGGAAAGCCCGACTGCAGCGCCGGCGGAGACGAATAAAGCAACCGACGAGGCGCCGCCTTCGGCGGAGCCGACGAAGCTGACGTTATGGACCTTCGTTCAACAGCATGCGGACTTCTACAAATTCATGGCCGATGAATGGAACAAGGCAAATCCCGATCAGACGATCGAATTGGATGCGCAGAACATTCCTTATGACGATATGCATACACGTTTGCTGCTTGCCTTCCAGTCCGGAGAAGGCGCACCGGACTTGGTCGATATCGAGCAAAGCAAATTCCCGAATTTCATGAAAGGCGACGTGCAGCTGGTTGAGCTTAACGACGTCGTCGATCCTGAGATCCCGAATATCGTCAAATCGCGTGTCGACATCTACAGCAAGGACGGTAAATATTACGGCGTTGATATGCACGTAGGCGCGACGGTTATGTACTACAACAAAGAAATTATGGATAAAGCAGGCGTCAATCCAGATGACATTAAACTGTGGAGCGACGTTGAAACGTACGGCAAAACAGTTGTTGAAAAAACAGGCGTACCGTTCATCACGTTCGAGGGCGCCGGCAACTGGTCTTGGTGGCCCGCCATCAACCAATTGAAGTCCGATCAAGTGGGACCAAATGGAKAAATCACGGTTGACGACCCGCGCAATATTCAAGCGATGACCTACTTTAAGAAGCTGGTCGACGAGAAGATTGCCGCTATATCTCCAGGCGTCGGACATGATACGCCGGAATACAAAGCGTTCATGAACGCAGGCGGCGCGGCAGCCGTATTCATGCCATTCTGGTTCATGAACCGGTTCACCGACGAAATGCCGGATCTGAAGGGTAAAATGATCATTCGTCCAATGCCTGCTTGGGAAGAAGGCGGCAACCGTTCTGCCGGTATGGGCGGAACAGGCTTGTCGATTACGAAGCAGTCGAAAGCGTTGGATATTTCCAAAAAGTTCTTGGCATACGCCAAGCTGTCGAAGGAAGGCAATATTCAAGTATGGAAGCAGCTCGGCATGGACCCGATCCGCACGGAAGTTTGGAACGATCCGGCAATGGCGGAACCGAACAAATTCACGGATTATTTCGGTACGGATATCTTCGCTACGTTGAATGAGGTTAAGGACGAGATCTACCCGGTGAACATCCGTGAAACGTCCCCGAAAGTGTTCGACGCGGTTCGCAACGAGATCGTTCCGAAGATCTTCCAATTCGGCGAAGATCCTGAGACGGTAATCACCAAAGCAGCGGAAGCGCTGCGCAAAGAAACGGGTCAATAAGAACATCCGTTAACAAGGCCGCCGGCGAAGCAGTTCACAAAAGCCGTGCCCAGCAACGCCGGCGGCCGATTTATTTTTACAGCAGATTGCTTAGGGGTGAGACGTACATGAATGCCGACAATCGAGTCTCCTATAGGCGGAAGGACAGTGCGAAGGCGAGCAGGTTCAACGGTCAGAAGCTGGCTCCTTATCTTTTTATTTTGCCTTTTCTATTATCCTTTGTCATTTTCTTCTCCTACCCGCTCGTGAGTGCCGTCATCATGAGCTTTCAACGGGTACTGCCAGGAGATGTCGCCTTTATTGGACTGGACAATTACAAACGGCTATTCAATCCTGATTTCTACAAAGCGTTGTGGAACAGCACTCGCTATACGTTTTGGACGCTGATCGTACTCGTCCCGTTGCCGCTGCTGCTCGCGGTTCTGCTTAACGCAAAGGCGATGCGTGCCCGCAACTTGTTCAGGGCAAGCTTGTTTATTCCCGCGTTGACTTCGATCGTTGTTGCGGGCATCATCTTCCGGCTCATCTTCAGCGAGCTGGACGGAGCTATTATGAATTCCTTTATTAAGCTGTTCGGCTTTGACAGTCAGAAATGGCTGCTGAGCTCGTCGCTCAGCATGTTTGCTCTCGTCGTGCTTGCGACATGGCGTTGGGCGGGGATTAACATCTTATACTTTCTATCGGCGCTGCAAAGCATTCCAAGAGAGCTGTATGAATCGGCAGATATCGACGGAGCGGGTACGCTGGGCAAGTTTTTCAAAATTACGGTTCCGTTATTAAAGCCAATATCCATCTATGTGTTCACGATATCGATATACGGCGGCTACGCGATGTTTACCGAAAGCTTTATGCTGTGGGGGAGCAGAGGATCACCGCAAAATATCGGCCTAACGATGGTGGGCTACATTTATCAGCAGGGCTTCCAATATTTCGATCTGGGCTTCGGCTCGACAATCGGCATCACGCTTCTGGTGATAACGCTGCTGGTCAGCATGCTGCAGTTGAACGTGCTCGGATTTTTCAAGAAGGAGGACTAACATGACAGGAGCGAAGCGGGTCGGGATTATTCCCTCCTTATTGTTGATTGTGTTGTTCACGGTGCTGGCCATTATTGCGCTGTTTCCATTATTCGCACTGTTTCTCGCGTCAGTGAAACCGGCTTCGGAGCTCTTCCGTTTCGGTCTCAATGTACGGCTGGATTTTGATGTCATGACTTTGGCTAACTATAAGGCCATCTTCGCAGGCAAGGGCGGTTCGCAGAACTTTTTCGACTGGTATAGCAACAGCTTAATCATTACCGCTGTTTTCACGGTTATATGCTTGTTCTTGTCCTCCATGGTTGGCTACGGGCTTGCTATGTACAAATTCAAGGGCAGGACGTTCGTCTTTACGCTCGTGTTAGCCGTGATGATGATTCCGATGGAAATTATAATTTTGCCGCTATACAAGCTATCGATTGATTTGCTAATTATTGATTCGATATGGGGCGTCATATTACCCTTTGTTGTCGCTCCGCTACCGATCTTCTTCTTCCGTCAGTTCGCATCGGGATTGCCGAAGGACTTCATGGATGCAGGGAGAATCGACGGTTGCTCGGAAATGGGTATCTTCTTGCGGATCATGGTGCCGCTGCTTCTACCCGCTTACGGGGCGATGACGATTTTGCAGGCGCTGTCCAGCTGGAACAACTTCCTCTGGCCTGTCATCGTGCTGCGAACGACCGAGAAGTTTACACTGCCGATCGGCCTGGCCGGCCTGCTGTCGCCGACGAGCAACAACTATGAAGTTCTTCTAGCAGG
>NZ_JBFRGE010000074.1:0-33416 GCF_052115185.1 Paenibacillus sp. 2TAB19
AGGTTACTCTGGCACCATACCCGACACGCACCACCACAGAGCGAGCTACGCACCAACCTTACCATCMCGCACCCACACACACCGATCTATGAGCATARCCTCATCTCCAATGAGGCCAGACTCATTCATTCGCCGTAACACAACTACTCGACCMTCGATTAGTGAGKYAAACCTCATCCCTCGTGAACCTACGTTCACGGCAAGTGAGGTTTACCTCACTACTCCGGCCAGAAGCTCCAATTAGGCGRCAAWYAGTGAGATTCGCCTCACTATWYAATGAGCTCCTTCACACACAAGCCAGCCCAAGCAGGAAGCAGCCAAGTTCAATAGCAGGTTACTCTGGCACCATACCCGAAACGCACCACCATCGAGCGAGCTACGCACCAACCTTCCCATCCCGCACTTACACACACCGATCTCTGAGCATAACCTCATCCACAATGAGGCCAGACTCACTCATTCGCCKTAACACAACYACTCGACCATCGATTAGTGAGGCAAACCTCATCCCTCGTGAACCTACGTTCACGGCAAGTGAGGTTTGCCTCACTAAATCGCCGAGCCAGCTCCATTTCCCGCAAATAGTGAGGTTACCCTCACTATTTAATGAGCTCCCTCACAGCGAGCATCCTCCGACCTCACCGCCACGAGACAGCAAAAAAATAGTGAGGCAAGGCTCATTCCCCGTGAACCTGCGTTCACGGCGAGTGAGGATTGCCTCACTATCTCATATCTCAAAGCCCGCGGCCTTCTCCCTCCTATTTCAGGAAGAAGAAGTGAATCAACCAGTAGAAGAACATCGCCATCAGCACCGTGATCGGAATCGTAATAATCCACGATACGACGATTTTGCCTGCGACGCCCCATTTTACGGCGGAGAAGCGCTTCGCGCTGCCGACACCGAGGATGGACGACGTAATAACATGTGTCGTACTTACCGGCAGATGAATCATCGTAGCTGTCAGAATTACGATAGCCGAACCAATATCAGCTGCGAAGCCGTTGATTGGCTCGATCTTGAAAATCTTCGTACCCATCGTCTTGATGATCTTCCAGCCGCCGATCGAAGTACCGAGTGCCATTGCGGTCGCAGCCGACAGCTTGACCCACAATGGAACGGACATATCGTCCTGCACGTCTGCCGCAACCAAAGCGAATACGATAATCCCCATCGCTTTCTGCGCATCATTCGTACCGTGCGAGAACGATTGGAACGCAGCGGTTAAGATCTGTCCGAAGCGGAAGCCTTTATTGACCTGATGCGGACTCGACTTGGCGAATATCTTTTTCAATATCCACATGATAATGAAGCCCGCCGTGAAAGCAATAAGCGGTGATGCGATCAGTGCCGTAACGATATCCGTCAAGCCGCTCGCATTAATATTCGAGATGCCCGCACCTGCGATAACAGCGCCCATGAGGGAACCGATAAGCGCATGCGACGAGGATGAAGGAATACCGAACCACCATGTAATCAAGTTCCATACGATGGCTGACAGCAAAGCTGCGATAACGATCTCCACCCCATGCTCAAGCTTGGAGGGGTCGGCTACGCCTTTACCGATCGTCGCCGCAACGCCCGTAAACGTAAGCGCGCCGACGAAGTTCATGACCGCCGCTAGAACGATCGCTACGCGCGGCTTAAGCGCGCGAGTCGATACGGAAGTCGCAATGGCATTAGCCGTATCGTGGAAACCATTTATAAAATCAAACGAAAGCGCCAGAAATACAACGATCCATAAGACGTACATATCCATATTGAATGACTCCTACCCTCTTGGATTAGCTATTAGCTGTTACGCATAATAATCGATTCCAGCGTATTGGCAACATCCTCGCAGTAGTCGGTCGTTTCTTCCAACATTTCGTAAATCTCTTTGCGCTTCATAAGCTCAATCGGATCCTTAACGTTGGTGAACAGGCTCTTGATACATACGCGAAGCAGGTCGTCGGCTTGGTTCTCAAGCTCGTTCAAAGCGATATTCGGTTCGCGGATCGCCAGCAGCTTCTTCTCCGTAAGCAGATAGATCGCTTTCTTGATTTGGTGAGCGGAACGAACGAGAATATCTCCGAACAGCGTTATGTACTCATCTTTCTCGCGAATATTGTACATTTCGAAACGGGATGCGCATGCCTCGATGCCGTCCAGCACGTCGTCAAGCGATGTCGTAAGCGCCATAATATCGTCGCGTTCGATCGGGGTAATGAACGTTTTGTTCAGTTCCTTCAATATCGTATGCACGAACTTGTCGCACTTGCTTTCGTATTCCTTCATTGTTTTGGCAAAAGCCGTAACGTCCGACAAATCAGAAATGCCCTTCGAAAAAAACTCCACTGCTTCGACTAACGTGTCTGCCATTTCTTCGAACGTCTTAAAGAAAATATCTTTTTTCTTGAACATCGTAATCCCCTTTACCCGACTTGATGTTTGTTTAGACTTATACACTGCCAAGCCCACAATATCTTAACATAGTTTAGCCGACAATTGTTAAGAGAATGTAAACATTGGTGAAAGTTTTAAAAGTTTTCATTTTCGACACAAAAACAGCGGAATCCTACAAGAGGACCCCGCCGTTCCATAACCACAGCTCATAGATCCACACTTGTAACTACAGTGTTTCCCATGAACTAATTTTGTACCCATGTGACATGCTCAGCGAATGTAGGATTGTTAGGCACGATGTGAAAAAAGGTTTTCCCCGGTACAAAAGGAAGCTCCGTACCGTTCTTCACAATTCGAAGCATGCCGTCTGGAGCGCTTACCCATTCCGCTTCGATTGCCTTGCCCTGCTGGAACAATATAGCCGAGCCTCCCCGATCCAGATCGACCGCCAATCGCCCCTCTTTATCGAGCGTCTTGTGGTCAGCCCCAAGAACGACCAAATTAGAAGCTGCCAGCTGCTGATCATTATTCATATCGATATGCGGCTTGTCGTTAATCGACCTTCGGTAAAGCCCGCTCGTCGCATCATATTCATAACCAACCTTATAATTCTGCATCATGAACGTAATCGCGATACTCGAAGCCGGAACGCCCGTCTCCGTCGAGCCTTTCTCCGCGAACGTATAGGTCGGTACGGTCACATCCGTGCTATACCCCTTCTTGTCTGCACCTTCACGCAGCTTCTCCAGACTCGTATACAGGTTATGCGGAGCTTTGCGATCCTTGCTTCGCCAGAAGTAGCCTCCCGCATTCGATATTTCGTCCAAATACGGCTTCTTCTGCCGCTGCAGAATGGCATAACCGTCCGTGCTTGCTCCCGCATGCGCGAGCACGCCCCCGAAGCTTTCGCCAATATGTATTAAATACGGCCGAATGCTGCGTACAGGTCCGATCGTAGCAGTCGCCGCGTCTGTGCTTTGAAAAATAGCGATCAAGCGAGTAATGCCGCCTTCTGCCAGCACCTCGTAGACAACGTCGGCATTCGTAAGCCCTGACTGCGGGCGCGCTGCCGCAAAGTTGTTAATCATGACGGCAATCGGCCGCGACTTCACTTCCTGCTCCATAGGGATGCCTGTTAATGAAGCCGTAAAGCCAAGCGGATTCGGCTCTTCAGTCGGCATATCCGTTACGATCGGCGCATCTGTTCCTGCCGTCGCTTCCGGATCCGCTACCGCGTTATTGCTGCCTCCGCATGCTGTTGCAAGAAGAATAAGCGCAAGGACAGCTGCCTTGGCTGCCGCTCCCGTTCCTTTTTTCAATCGACGTTTGTTGATCATGAGTACCATCCTTTGCGAAGCGATTAAAGGGATGAATTCGTTTACACCTTTCTTCCATTTAATCACAAAACGACCCGCTTGTCCCGACAAAATATGCTATCGCTCGGTTAAAAAATCCATAAATTGCACATCTTATCTCTATCTCCCTAATGAGGAAGAGGTGATTCCGTGTCCAGAGGGAGCGGCTTAATCAGCATATGGCTGTCCTTCTCCATCCTGCTGCTAAGCGCAGGTTTAGTCAGTCATGTCATGTCCATTCCGCTGCTGCTTGGCGCAGCCCAGCGGGACGCTTGGGTATCCGTTCTTGTAGCGACGCCGTTCTTCCTTCTATGGCTCGTCCTGCTGTTTGCGGTCTTGAAGCAGCTTCAGGGCCAGCGAGTTCCGGATTGGATCGCTAGACACTTCGGCGTGATTCCGGCTTGGATCTTCCGCTTGTCCGCTTTCATCGTCTTATTCCTATCAGGTACATACACGCTGCATGACACTTCGATGTGGACGGTCGTTACTTATATGCAGCAGACGCCCATGCAAGCGATCGTACTGATCGCCGTTGTCACCTCCATGCTGGCGGCGTACGGCGGACTCCGAACGATCGCGATGACAAGCAGCGTCCTGCTGCCTATCGTTATTCTGCTCGGCTATTTTGTCGCGACGGCGAATACGAAGTATAAAGATCTCAGCCTGCTGTTTCCGATTCTTGAGCGAGGCTGGCAGCCCGTCTGGCACGGAGCCTTCTTCGCGTTTGGAGGGCTGCTGGAGCTATGGATACTAATACTCTTCCAGCATCAGCTCAGGAGCAAGCTGCGCTTGTGGCAGCTCATCTTGCTAGGACTGTTCATGATTACGATGGCAATCGGACCGACGATCGGCGCCATCACCGAATTCGGACCGATCGAAGCGGCCAAGCAGCGTCACACGGCCTTCGACCAGTGGAAGATCGTCAACATCGGCAAGCTGCTGCAGCATGTCGACTTCCTATCGATCTATCAATGGCTATGCGGGTCCTTCGCCCGCGTCTCTATAGCGCTTTACTTGATGACCGACATGCTAGACGTCCGCAAGCCTCGCTCACGGTTCATTACGTTGCTTGTCCTCACCACGGTCATGACGGTGGTTGCCATGCAGCTGTGGAGAGACGATCAGACGCTCGATTATTTGATGCAAATCCATTTTCCGATAACGGTCGTCTTTGTCTCATCCGTTACCGTTCTGCTCGCCATAGCCGTGCTCTATCGCCGCAGTCGAAAGGAGTCCTCTACCGATGACGCATCAAAAGCAAAAACATCAAAATGAAGAGCAACAGCCACCGGAATATTTCGACGATCATATATTGCGCAATTGGTTCGTGAACTGCGATGATGTGATCATTCAGACGAATCAATTCGGCGCTGCCGGATCGTCGGTGCAAGCGGTATTCATCTACTGCAGCGGGATGACGGAGACGAAGATCATCAACGATGTCATTCTGCCCGAGCTTCACAAGGTATTCAAGGAGACCGGCTTTCAGCGGCGCGAAACGATGAATCATAACGCCGATCTGCAATGGGACGTGCTCTACTCGCCAAGCCTGCAGGTGACCCGCCGCACGATCAGCTCCTATGTATTCGAAGGCCATCTACTATTCTGCTTGCCGAATATCCAGACGATATGGACGATCGATATCGCGAACTTCCCAAGCCGCATGCCATCCGAATCGGCGACTGAGGTGTCGATCCGGGGGCCGAAGGACGGTTTCGTCGAGCAACTGACGACCAATATCGCACTGATCCGGAAGCGGCTTCGCACCTATACGTTAGCCTGCGAGTACACGCAGTTAGGGGAGAGAACGCTAACGAAGACGGCGCTGCTCTATGTTAGCGATATCGCTAACCCGGATATGATCAAGAATGTGAAGGACAAGCTTGCTAACATTCACGTCGATAAGCTTGTTACGACCGGCCACTTGGAAGATTTATTATCGGATTCGCCGATCGTCCTATTCCCGCCGACGCATTATACGGGCAGACCCGACTTTGCCGTGGAATGCTTGCTTAACGGCCGCTTTATCATTTTCGTAGACGGCAATCCGACCGCCATTATCGCGCCAAGCAATTTATTTTTGCTCATGAAATCGCCCGAAGATGCTTATTTCCCGTTCCTATCCGTCAACGTGGGACGTATCTTGCGTTTCTTCGGGTTTATTACGACGATCTTTTTGCCCGGCTTCTATATCTCTCTGACCGCTTTCCATATCGATCAAGTCCCTTTCCCGCTGCTCGCAACCATCTCCTCCGGCCGTCACGGGCTTCCCATGGAGTCAGGTTTGGAAATGTTCTTCATCATGGTCATGATGGAGCTGTTCCGCGAAGCCGGCGTGCGTCTGCCAAGCTCGATCGGACAGACCCTTACCGTCGTAGGCGGCTTGATCATCGGCGATGCTGCCATACGGGCAGGCTTAATATCGCCGCTAATGATCGTCGTGACCGCCATTACCGTCGTTTCCGGCGCAACGCTCGTCAATCAATCGCTCACGAGCTCGATGATTCTGGTTCGGTTCGCATCCTTCACGCTGGCCGCGACGTTCGGGATGTACGGGTTCATTACGTCGATAATTCTGTTCGTCATTTACTTAAGCTCGGTCTACTCGTTCGGCGTTCCTTATCTCGCGCCGGCAGCGCCGCTTAATTTCAAGGAAATGCTGAAGTCGCTGTTCAAATGGCCTTTCATGATGAATCGCCGCAGACCCGAGTACCTGCATACTCAGAAGCCTTCGAAAGCAGGGAAAAAACGTTGAATCCCTTTGCCAGCCGGCTTCGACTCTTCCTGTCGCCGCTGCTTATCCTAGGCCTATGCTTGCCTCTATCCGGCTGCTGGAGCGCAACTGAAATTCAAAGCGTCAGCTATGCTAAAGCTCTGGGCATCGACTACAAGGACAATCAGTTCACCCTCTATGTGCAAATGCTGGACTTCTCCAATATCGCCAAGGCCGATGCAGGCGGCAAGGCGAATCAGGATGCGCAAGTATGGGTAGGCAAGGGCAGAGGGAGAACGTTGAACGCTGCGGCTAACGATCTGTATCGGACCGCTCAAATGCCTATTTCGTGGGGACATATATCGGCGATCGTCATTTCCGAGACCGTGCTTAAGAACATCGGCATTAAGTTCGTGGAGATGGTGAATCGTTTTCCCGAAATTCGCTACAACACCTGGGTATACGGCACGCAGAGCTCGATCGAGGACATCTTGTCGACCAACTCCTTCTTCAAGCTCTCGCCGCTTACGACCATTCTTCACGATCCGCAGAAAAACTATCAGCAATACTCGGTCATGCCGCCTGTGCTCCTCTTCAAGTACTTGGCCTCGTTCAACGAGCCGGCGCGAACAACGTTTCTGCCTTGCATAGGCATCAACAATACGCAGTGGAAGGAAAACGAAACCCAGCAGCCGATGCTTACGCTAAACGGGGCCTACTTCGAATACGGAGATGACATTAACGGATTCCTGTCGCGCCAAAGTCTGCTTGGGTATCGGTGGATGCAGAAAAGCACGAATCGCTCTCCGTTAACGCTGGAGAAGGATGGGGAAGTCTACGGACAAATTTCCGCGGGCAGGCCGAAAATCAAGATTAAGACGATTATCAAAGGCGACGAGGTACGCTTCCAAATCTCCGTCCGATTGCTGGCGGCTTTGTACGAGTACTTGGAGCCGTTGTCGAATCAGGAGCTTGTCGCGATCGCCTCGGAAATCGTGAAGAAACAAATCATGGACACCTACACGGCGGGCGTCGACATCAATGTGGATGTATTCCAGCTCGGGCAGCATCTCTATAAGAAAGATCAGAAGCTGTGGCAGAAGCTGACGAACAACGGCCACCAGCTGGCCATCGATAAGCAATCGATCGAGAAGCTGGACGTCAACGTCGTCATCCCGTACTTCGGCAAGTATAAGCGGCTGCAATAACGTTGTCGACGTTCTCACCATCCATAAGCTGCGTTTCCCATCCTATTGCCCTCAAGTAATTGATGTTTGTGCGAATAGGATGGGTTTCCCATCCTATTTCTGTCTACAACCTCGCCCGCTCCCACCACCTTCGTCGTTCCCCCCATCCATAAGCTGCGTTTCCCATCCTATTGCCCTCAAGTAACCTAAGTTTGTGCGAATAGGATGGATTCCCCCTCCTATTTCTGTCTAATAAAAAAAACCGAGCTCCCTGTCACTCTCGGGAACTCGGTCCATCTGCTTAAATGCTCCAGTGATGCCAATCCTGCTGCTGGCGGTCGAGACCGCTCAGCCAATCGGATGTTACGCGGATCGCTTCCTCTTGATGGCTGCGGCTGGAGTACGTATGATTCGCTTGAAAAATAATTTCTTTGTCGCATAATCCTTCGTTACGCGTCCAAAACACCTTCTGGTATAGGAAGCTGTAATCGACCGGAATGAGCTCGTCGCTCGTTCCGTGAACGAGCAGCACTTCACCGCCGAACTTTGTCGCCGCTTGGAACGGCTGATGCTGGAGCAGCGATTCGTAGAATACCTTCTGCAGCGTGTAACCGTTATAGTCCGAGCTGCCAGTTGTGACCGCTTCATCATAGCTGCTTCTACCGACGATACGAACGATATCGTTGAACGGATAAGCTACAGGAGACCATAGGACGAGCCGCTTAACACGGCGATCCCGCACGGCTGTCATGATCGCAATCGCTCCGCCAAGGCTATGGCCAAGCAGCACGATTCTCCGCGGATCTACACAATCCATGCTGGAGATGTAATCGATCGCTGTCCGCGTCTGATCGATCATCGATTCGAAGCCGAGCGCTCCGTAATCGCCCCCGCTCTCGCCGCAGCCTCCATAATCGAAGCGCAGCACATAGGAGCCATGCGCCGCCAGGGCGCGAGCCGCCTTAACGAACAGCCGATCGACACCGATCCGACTGCCAATGAAGCCGTGGCATATGATAATCGCTTGCTTCTTCTCCGAATCCTTATGACTTCCGTCAGTCGGATAATGAAGCGTTGCGGTGAGCTCAAGCCCGTCATGACGCAAAGTGATCTGTTTTTCCATGCCGACTACCTCCTGATGATCCATATATAATAATTCCTACCCGTATACTATGAATTAAGTTAAACTAATATTAGCATCCGATTCAGCTACTGTCAAATGCGAATATGTAAGTCGTCATAGAAGCACGGGTATGTATTACTAATTTTCAATTTCGCAGGAAATACTATGCATGGGAGTATGAGGGTTGGAGTGTATTTTTACCGGATGAGAAAAGAAAATGCGAGGAGGTGCATGGGCATGCCGCTATGGCTCGAGTGGTTGGACAATCATTGGCTTCCGGCTCTGCTGACCCTAGGCGTTATTATTGCAATCGGCTTCGTGATCGCCAACCGGAAGCTGTTGTTCTATAAAGAATAGTTCTATTCGCGTATAAGCGGCAAGCGGATCGTCACGATCGTACCGGCTCCGCGTTCACTGTCGATCGTAAGCTTGCCATCGTGCAACTCGATAATTTCTTTGCAAATGGCAAGGCCGAGCCCTGAACCGCCCTGGCCCGTTTGGGCCTTATAGAAGTTCTCCGTCACATGAGGCAGATCCTCCGCGTCGATGCCGCAGCCCGTGTCGGCTACCGTAACCTGCGCATACTCCTCCGTTGCGGTCGTCGATATGCGAATCGAACCTCCCGCTGGCGTGAACTTGAACGCGTTGTCGATGAGATTAATAATAACCTGCTTGAGCCGGTTGGCATCCCCATGTACGACAAGCGGGCTTTTGCCGTATTCGGCCATCAGCCTGACGCCTGTCTGTCCTTTGCGAACGGCTAGCTGATGCACGGTCTCCTTGACGGGCCCGTTCATATCCAGCACCTCCGTATGGAGATCCATCGTCCGTGCCGACAGCTTGGAGAAGTCGAGCAGGTCTTCAACGAGTCCGGATAACCGCTCCGTCTCACTGCTAATGATCGACATCCCCATTTTGAACTCCTCATCGTCCGCAGGATCGCCCTCCTTCAGCGTCTCGCTCCAACCCTTGATTGAAGTGAGCGGCGTGCGAAGCTCATGCGAGATCGAAGAAATGAAGTTGTTCTTCAGCTTCTCCCGCTTATTAAGCTCCACTACCATGGAATTAAACGTCTCCGCCAGCTGGCCGATCTCGTCGTCGCTTCTCTTCGTTGCTCTGCGCGTCCAATCCCCCTCCGCCATGTATCTTGCAACACGCGTCAACTCGCGAATCGGCTTCACGATACGTTGAGCTAGAAACAAACTCAGCCCCAGGAAAAGCAGAATGACAGCCGTGCCGACAGCAGCGGCCATACGAATAAGCAAGCTTACCATCGCATCGACCTGTTCGAGCGAAGCCGAATATCGCAGCAGCGAGACGACGCGCATGTCGTTCCATAGCGGAATCGTGACGGACATAACCCGCTCTCCGTAATAAGGGTCAACGCCGCGCCAGCTTCCCGTCGTACCGGAGATTGCCGCCTTCACATCGCCCGTCGTATAACGGATGTCTTCGGAGAAACCGTCTGAATCGATACGAATTTGGCCCGTGCTGTCTAGCAGCTGCAGTCTTGTCCCACCTTCGATCATATATTGCAGCATATAATCGGCTTGGTCCTGAACCCCTAGCGAGGAGAGGGAACGGCCATGCAGCGTAAGCGCCGTCTCCGCCCGCTGCTTCACCGAGCTCTGCGCGCTGCCGTAATAATAGTTCCACATCAGCGCTGCGAACGTCGTGCCGAGCACCGTAACGACGAGTACGATTAGCAGCAAAAAGCTCCAAACCATCCGCGATTTGACGCTTCTCATGGCCTAGCGCCTCGTTTCCACCGATACCCGAAGCCCCATACCGTCTCAATGAAGGACGGCTCGGACGGATTACTTTCGATTTTCTGCCGAATGCGGCGAATGTTAACGTCCACGACTTTCAGATCGCCAACATAGTACCGGCCCCATACTTCGCTCAAAATGTGATCGCGGCTCACGCTCGCCCCCTCGCGCTCCATCAGCAATCGAACCAACGTCCACTCGGTAGGCGTGAGGATGATCTCCCGATCTTCCTTCCATAGCTTCCGCTCAGGTATAGACAGAACGAAAGGCGGAATACGAACTTCAAGCGCCGGAGCAGTTGCCGCTGCGGGAGCTTGCCCAAGGTCATAGCTGCCGCTAAAGCTTTGATTGGACACTTGCACGGCCTTGAGCAAATCCTCCGACTCGCCTGCCTTGTCCCCGCCGCCCTGCACAGTTGAATCGCTCGAGCCGACCGGTTCGGAACTCATCCTTCGGTACAGCGACTTAATCCGCGCGATTAGCTCGCCGGGACTGAAAGGCTTCTGAACGTAATCGTCCGCACCTAGCTCTAAGCCGTGTATTTTATCCTCTTCCTGCGACTTTGCCGTTAACATAATAATACCCATGCGGGGATAGTTCGCGCGCAGTTGCTCGCATACTTCGAAGCCGCTAATCGTCGGAAGCATCACGTCCAGCAAGGCGATGTCGAAAGGCCCTTCCGTACGCGCAAGCTCAAGCGCAGCTTCGCCCGTCTCCGCTTCCGTCACCTCCATCTCATTGCGCTTCAAGTTAATGCGCACAAATCCGCGGATCGATTCCTCATCCTCCAGCAACAATATTCGCATAGGTCACCGCCTGCTTCTGTTCTATTAATCATTGCGAATCGTCAGATAGGAAGCCATCTGATCTTCTATCTTCAGCATTTCGTTGAACTCGTTCTTGTCTGCGTCATTCCACTCTTGCGGCGCTTCCTTAACGAAGGAAACGGCGAACACGTTGCCGCTGTCCGCGAACAAATGCTGATACGACTTCTGCTCATCTTTCCAGATGGTCTCCAGCGCGTCCCAATCCTTCTTCGGTACTGCGTACAAGGTCGCAAGCTCTGCCTTCTCGTTACCCGAGCTGTCGATGACATCGATCGTCACGATGCTATAAGGATCGCTCTGCGACTTGCGCAGCGTATACTTGCCCGACCATTGCTCGGGAATCCGCATTGTCAGCCCATAGTTTGAATCCGTGAACTCCTCCATGACGGGAGCGAAGCTGGACTGTCCATCCCATTGCACCCAGTCATTGATCCATACGGCATCTACGTAAGGCACGCCAAGCTCGTCCGGCGCTTCTCTCACCAAAGCCAGCTCAATAATCCCGTCCCCATTCACGTCGCCGCTCATCGTCGGTTTGCCGCTAATGCCATTAGCCGGATCATCAGAGGCAGGATACACGAGCCTTAGTCCTCTTTTCTCCCATACATACATGGCGGTGTAAGTTCCGTGTGCGCCTGTCGAGGCTTCCAGCACAACTCCGCTAAGCCTTGGCGATACTTGCCCGATAAGCAGCCTCTCGTACGTGTTGACTCCGTTAAACAGGCCTTGTTCGACGATTGTATGCAGCGCGTTATTGCTCCAGTTGTAGATCGTTAATTGAAACGCGGGCAGCTCCTTCTCCCGGTTCGTATGCGTCTCCGAAATAATGGCCAGCTCCGGCAGTCCGTCTCCGTTCATATCGCCAGTCTCGGCGTAGGAATAAGGCAATGAATCAAGCGGCTTCAATACAAGATTGCCGCGTTCATTGCGCTCCGTCTTCCCGTGAAAAGAATACATCTCCAGCACGTTCGGACTTTCGAAAGCGCCCGTCCAACCGACGAGCAGCTCCATTTTGCCATCACGGTCCAAATCGATAATATCAAGCCAAGCGATCTGTCTAGCCATCGGCTGTTCCACGCCAACCCACGACTTCCATTTACCGTCTGTCTGCTTAAGCACCAGCAGCTCCGGCGTACTGTATTCATTGTAAAAGGTGACGACCGCTTCCTTCACACCGTCGCCATCCACGTCCAGAATGCGGATCGCCTCCATGTTCTTCTCTCTTAGCGGCAGCGTCAGCTTGCTATAATCAGGGAGCTCCTTCTCGATCGCTTGCAGCAGCACCTGCTTGTCCGCCGCGATCTTCGGCTTCTGCAGCAAATCCGCAGGGGCCGCCGTGTAGCGGCAACCTGCGGATAGGATAAGGATGAACAGGGCAGCGCTTAGAAGGCCGCCTATTCGTATCATATTTCCGTACAGGACGGATCGTTGCGGTGAGCGAGCGACTTTCAATTGCTATAGCCTCCTCCAGTTGCGTTGCAGCGGATTATGGCAGTTCATCTATCGTAGCGAACGTATAACCCATCTCCGTTAGTTCATCTATAATTCCAGGGAGCGCCTCCACCGTATTCGCGATGTGCTTGCCTCCAAAAGAATGCATTAATATTATACCACCGGGCTTCGCTTCCGTTCGAATCATTTCTTGCATATCGGCTACCGAAGTCCCCGCCCAATCACGCGTATCGATATTCCAACCGATCATGTGACGGCCCGTGTTTTTAACGATATCCTTAAGCGTATCCGACACTGCTCCATAAGGAGCGCGGAACAATACTGGCGTGAAGCCTACGGCATCCTTAATCAGTTTATCGCTATCGTTAATCTCCTTCAAAATCGCATCCTTGCCCAGCTTGGACAAGTCTTTATGATTGTACGTATGATTGCCGATTTCATGGCCTTCCTTCACGATCCGCTCCAACACTTCCGGACTTTTGTTCACTTGGAGACCAACGACGAAGAACGTCGCTTTCACTCCTTTTTCTTTCAGGATATCCAATATGGCCGGCGTATAACGCTTGTCCGGACCATCGTCGAAGGTTAACGCGATGACCTTCTGCTCTTCTTTGTCAGGCTCGGCTGTTGCCGTACCCTCCGGAACAATCTCGATCGGAACGTTCCCGCCGAGGTCTTCGCTGCCTTCATCCTGCACTAAAATAACTTCCCCCGGCTTAACACCGGTTTCTTCGCCAGCCTTACTGCCGCTCGGACCGCTTAGATCCAGACCTAGATCGGAATATACTCCATCCGTCTCCTGCTCTTCCCCATCTGCCGCGATAGCCGTCAGATCGAGAGTCTGGCTGACTGCGCAGCCGCTGCTCCATACCATCACTGCTGCCAGCAGCAGCATAACCAACCATCCCTTATAACGTTTGAACTCCCTTGTCATTTCGCTCACCTTCTACTCCCCGCTTATAACTCTATCGTAGCGGAATGGTAGTTTAAGAGAGTTACAAAATAGTAACACCTTTCGCGCTTATATGACATTTTGTATAAAAAGAAAAAGCCCCCGTCATCGACGCTTTCTCAGCGTTTTCGACAACAGGGGCTTATATGGCTTGCGGCTTCTTAACGAAGCGCTTTAGCTGCAATATCGGTACGGCTTTGTTTGCCTTCAAAATCAATCACGCTAACCGCTTCATAAGCGCGTGCGCGAGCTTCGGCAATATCTTTGCCGCGGCCTACGACGCCAAGCACGCGTCCGCCGTTCGTTACGAATTGGCCGTCCTTCGATGCTGTGCCGGCATGGAACACAAGCGCGCCTTGCGCTTCTGCTTCCGCAAGACCCTTAATGACGCGGCCCTTCGGATACGATGCCGGATAACCTTCGGATGCGATAACGACGCAGACAGCTGCCTCGTCATCCCACTCGATGTCGAGATCGCGAAGTCTGCCGTTAAGCGAAGCAAGTACGATGTCGACAAGATCGGTTTTCAGACGCGGCAATACGACCTGTGTTTCCGGATCGCCCATGCGAGCGTTGAACTCGATCGTTTTCGGACCATCCTTCGTAATCATAAGACCTGCGAACAGGACGCCGCGGAACGGACGGCCTTCGCTCACCATTGCTTTAGCCGTAGGGATAATGATGTTCGTGATCGACTCGTCGATAATCGCTTGGTCGATATGCGGAAGCGGCGTGTAAGTGCCCATGCCGCCCGTGTTCGGTCCTTTGTCGCCGTCAAAAATCGGCTTATGATCCTGTGCAGGTACCATAGCGCGAACCGTCTCGCCGTCAACGAACGCCAGAATCGACATTTCTTGTCCTTCGAGGAATTCCTCGATGACGATTTGATTGCCCGCATCGCCGAACACTTTGTCGACCATCGCTTCGCGAAGCGCTTTCTCGGCCTCTTCAAGCGTTGCTGCAACCGTTACGCCTTTGCCAGCTGCAAGGCCGTCAGCCTTAATGACGATTGGAGTCGACTGCTCACGCAAGTAAGCCAGCGCCGATTCGTAATTGGTGAACGTCTCGTATTTGGCAGTTGGGATGTCGTATTTTTTGAGCAGGTTTTTCATGAAGATTTTGCTGCCTTCGATTTCAGCCGCGTTTTTGCGAGGTCCGTAAGTCGGGATGCCCTCTGCCTCGAAAGCATCTACGATCCCGTCTGCAAGCGGATCGTCAGGTCCGATAAAGACGAGGTCAATCGACGCTTCCTTTGCGAAGCGCGTAAGCTCCGCGAATTCGCTAACCGCGATCGGCACGCATTCCGCAAGCTGTGCGATACCCGCATTGCCCGGCGCGCAGAACACTTCCTTTACTTTCTCGCTTTTCTTAAGCGCCCAGACAATCGTATGCTCCCGTCCGCCGCTGCCAACAACCAATATACGCATGTGCTAATCCCCCTATATATTATTGCGATTAAAAAAAGGAGCACAACAGTGAGTTTTGCCTCACTCGGAAGTGAGGCCCCTCATACCTATCTTTTACGCAGGCTGTCGTGCTCTGTATGTTCATTCGTTCGTTTTAGTGTTTGAAGTGGCGAACGCCAGTGAATACCATCGCGATGCCTGCCGCGTTAGCCGCTGCGATTGATTCCTCGTCTTTGATCGATCCGCCTGGCTGAATGATCGCCGTGATGCCTGCTTTCGCAGCAAGCTCAACCGTATCTCCCATTGGGAAGAACGCATCGGAAGCGAGTGCCGCTCCTTTTGCTTTCTCGCCGGCTTGCTCGATCGCAATGCGAGCCGCGCCTACGCGGTTCATTTGACCAGCGCCTACGCCTACTGTCATATCGTCCTTCGCAAGAAGGATCGCATTCGATTTCACATGCTTAACCACTTTCCAGCCGAACAGCAATTGCTTCAGTTCTTCAGCCGTTGGTTTGCGGTCTGTAACGAATTGCAGATCGGCTTCCGTCACGCTATGCACATCGCTCTCTTGAACGAGCATGCCGCCAGCTACCGAAGTAACGATCCACTCCGCCTTGCGTTCTGCTGCGGCTGTAAGTGCCCCAAGCTTCATAAGACGAATGTTTTTCTTCTTCGTAAGAATATCGAGCGCTTCCGGCGTGAAGTCCGGTGCGATAATGATTTCTAGGAAAATGCTGCCGAGCAACTCAGCCGTATCAGCGCCGATTGTACGGTTAGCCGCTACGATGCCGCCGAAGATCGACGTTGGGTCAGCTGCATAAGCTTTCTCATATGCTTCGTGAATCGTTGCGCCGATACCTACGCCGCAAGGGTTCATGTGCTTAACGGCAACGACTGCCGGCTCGTCGAACTCTTTAAGAATGCCAAGCGCCGCGTTCGCGTCGCTGATGTTGTTGTAGGAAAGCTCTTTGCCATGCAATTGCTCAGCTGTGGAGATATTGCCTGCAGCAGCAAGCGGCTTGCTGTAGAAAGCAGCCTTCTGATGCGGGTTCTCGCCGTAACGAAGGTCTTGTACTTTCTCGTAAGTAACCGTGTACGATTCAGGAAGCGGCTCGCCCATTTGCTTCGAGAGGTAGTCGGAGATAAGGGAGTCGTAAGCAGCCGTGTGACGGAACACTTTGGCAGCCAGACGTTTGCGCGTTTCGAGCGTGGTGTCGCCTTGCGCTTTCACTTCTTCTAGGATCGTGCCGTAGTCGCCAGCGTCGACAACTACCGTTACGAAAGCATGGTTCTTAGCTGCGGAACGAAGCATCGTTGGGCCGCCGATATCGATGTTCTCGATCGCGTCCTCGTACGAAACGTCTGGCTTAGCAATTGTTTCTTTGAACGGGTACAGGTTAACGATGACGAGATCGATGTAGTCGAGACCAAGCTCTTTCATCGCTTTCTGATGCTCTTCGTCATCGCGAACGGCGAGCAGACCGCTATGTACGGCCGGGTGCAGCGTCTTCACGCGTCCATCGAGAATTTCAGGGAAACCCGTTACATCGGAAATGCCGATAACCGGTACGCCTTCCTTCTGAAGCAGGCTGAACGTACCCCCTGTCGAAATAATTTGTACGCCTTGCTGCGCCAGCTCACGGGAAAACTCCACGATGCCGGTCTTATCCGAAACACTAATTAACGCTCTGCGAATAGCCACGCCAAATTCCTCCTTATCTATATGGAACAACAATTGCTTGTCTTCTTACTTGGTCAGTCACGAAATAGCGCTGATTTCTAGCTCTATTCRCCAGCGCYGACGCCGTTTGAGCTCAGTTYCGCCGAAGTCCTTTGAAATAGCGCTAATTTCTATCGCTATTTCCTTCAAACTAACCTTAGTTTGTGGAATAAAGCTACTTTCTAGCTCTATTCGCCAGCGCTGACGCCGTTTGAGCTCAGTTTCGCCGCTCCCACCACGAAATAGCGTTAATTTCTATCGCTATTTCGACCAAACTAACCTTAGTTTGTGGAATAGAGCTGATTTCTAGCTCTATTCACCAGCGGCTAGCGCCGACTGGGCGCTCGATCCACCTACTTACCCGCGGCGGATCGAGACATGCCTGCCATCCAGCGTAACGCGGTTCTCCGCGATCAGCTGGATCACGCTCGGCAGCAGCGCTTGCTCTGCTGCATGAATGCGCGGGGCAAGCGACGCTTCCGTGTCGCCGTCCAGCACCTCAACAGCGGTCTGCGCGATGATCGGCCCGCTGTCCATGCCGCCGTCCACATAGTGGACGGTGACGCCGGTCAGCTTGACGCCGTATTCCAGCGCCTGGCCGATGCCGTTCACGCCTGGGAAAGCCGGCAGCAGCGCCGGATGGATGTTAATCATCCGGCCATAAAACGGCTCCACCAGCACCGATGTGATGATCCGCATGTAACCGGCCAGCACAATCAGCTCAACGCCGCGGCGCTGCAGCTCGGCGATAATTTCCGTCTCGTAAGCTTCGCGAGACGGGTACTCCTTCGGCGTGAACAGGAACGTGTCCACGCCCGCCTTCTGTGCGCGCTCCACAACGGGAGCGGCTGGCTTGTCACAAACAAGAAGCTCGATGGTTACATCGAGCTTCCCCTCCTGCACCGCATCCACAATCGCTTGGAAATTCGAGCCTTGTCCCGAAGCGAAGACGGCGATGCGAAGCGATGCCATTATACGTCCGCTCCCGTAAACGTTACGATGCGGCTTCCTTCCGTAACCGTTCCGATACGGTAAGCCTCCTCGCCAAGCTCCGCCGCAACGCGCAGCGCAGTCTCCGCTTGATCAGCCGGTACAACTACGATCAAACCTACGCCCATGTTGAACGTCGTGAACATATCGCGGTTAGTAATATTGCCCTTCTCCTGCATCAATCCGAAGATCGGCAGAATCGGCCACGAGCCGTATGCGATATCAACGTTAACGCCTTCCGGCAATACGCGCGGAATGTTCTCGATGAAGCCTCCGCCCGTAATGTGCGCCATGCCCTTCACGTCCACTTGCTCGATCAGCTTAAGCGCCGATTTCACATAGATGCGCGTTGGCTCGATCAGCACGTCGCCTAGACGAGCGCCGCCAAGCTCTTCGAGCGTTTGCTCCAAAGAGTAGCCTGCTTCTTCAAGCAGCAAACGGCGAACGAGCGAGAAGCCATTGCTGTGAATGCCGCTCGATGCGAAGCCGATGACCGCATCGCCAGCAGCGATTGTCGATCCGTCGATCATTTTTTTCTTATCTACGATACCGACTGTGAAGCCGGCAATGTCATATTCGCCTTCGGAGTACATGCCTGGCATCTCTGCCGTTTCGCCGCCGATCAGTGAGCAGCCCGCTTGCACGCAGCCCTCAGCAATACCGGCAACGATCGCTTCGATTTTCTCAGGCACGACTTTGTCGCATGCCAAGTAGTCTAGGAAAAACAACGGCTCAGCGCCTTGTACGATAATGTCGTTCACGCACATCGCTACCGCATCGATGCCGATCGTGTCATGCTTGTCCATTGCAAAAGCAAGCTTCAGCTTCGTGCCGACGCCATCCGTTCCGGATACGAGAACAGGCTCCTCGTACTTGTCCTTGTTCAGGCCGAACAAACCTCCGAAGCCGCCAAGCTCCGCCATAACCTCCGGACGGTAAGTGCGCTTCACGTGCTTTTTCATTCGTTCAACCGCTTCGTTGCCCGCCGCTATATCGACGCCGGCCTTTTTGTACGCTTCTGACACTTTCGGTCAACTCCTTAAAATGTAATGCATACTTTAGTTGTTCCCCACACCGCCAGCCGCTAACAGCTGCAGCTTTTGTCCGATTCTTCGTTCACAGGCGTCGGATAGTCATTGTCGAAGCAAGCCAGGCACATGCCGCGGTTATACGCACCGTCATTGCCGCCGACCGAATCAACGAAGCCATCATTGCTTAGGAAAGATAACGAGTCCGCGTTGATCTGCTTGCGAATTTCTTCCACCGTCCGGTACGAAGCGATCAGCTCCTTGCGGTCAGGGGTATCGATGCCGTAGTAGCACGGGTTTTTGAAAGGCGGTGACGTTATCCGCACATGCACTTCGGTCGCGCCTGCTTCACGAAGCAGGTTCACGATACGAAGCGAGGTCGTGCCGCGCACGATCGAATCATCGATCATGACGACGCGTTTTCCTTCCACGACTTTGCGAACGGCGGAAAGCTTCATCTTCACGCCTTTTTCGCGCAGCTCTTGGGAAGGTTGGATAAACGTCCTGCCTGTATATTTGTTTTTGATAAGTCCAAGCTCATAAGGAATACCCGTTTGCTCGGCATAACCGATCGCCGCGGAAATACTGGAATCGGGCACGCCCGTTACAATATCCGCGTCCACGAATGATTCCTGCGCGAGCTGGCGTCCCATCCGTTTGCGCGCCGAGTGGATGTTGATTCCGTTAATATCGCTGTCCGGGCGGGCAAAATAAATGTATTCCATCGCGCAAGTCGCACGGCGCTCTACTTCTGCATAACGGTCTTCACGCATACCGTCAGCGTCGAAAATCAGCAATTCTCCCGGCTGCACATCGCGAACATATTCCGCGCCGATCGTCTCGAACGCGCAAGATTCCGACGAGAATACGTAGCCATCGCCTAGACGACCCATGACGAGCGGACGAAGTCCGTTCGGATCGGAAGCGACGAGCAGCTTTTCATTCGTCATGATCAGGAACGCGAATCCGCCGACAATACGCTGCAACGCTTCTTTCGCCGCCGTCTCGAAATCCTTCGGAGAAYGAGCGATCAGATGCGCAATTACTTCCGTGTCGCTCGACGTCTGGAAGATCGATCCCGACATCTCAAGCTCCTTGCGGATTTCCGGCGCATTGACGATGTTGCCGTTCGTCGCAACAGCGAGGTCACCATCGCGATAGCGGAAGATAAGCGGCTGTGCATTCGCCAGCTTGCTCTCTCCTGCCGTCGAATAACGAACGTGGCCAATCGCACGGTCGCCCTTCAGATGGTCAAGCTCGTCCTTGCCGAACACTTCCTTAACTAGCCCCATGTTGCGGTGATAGGCGAAGGCATTGCCGTTAGCCGTATCAACCGTACAAATTCCCGCGCTTTCTTCGCCGCGATGCTGAAGCGCATGCAGGCCGTAGTAAGAGAGGCTCGACGCCGCCGGGATATTGAATACCCCGAAGACGCCGCACTCTTCACGCAGTTTGTCGAAAATATCGTCACGTCCGATACCCTCGTTATAATGATCTCCCGTCCAAAGCAAATGCTTGCTTATTTCATCAGACATGGAATCGCATCCTTCCAGACCTTCTCCAGTTGTTTGACCGGCGCGTTGATGCCGGATTTGCCGTTTACGTTGATGGAAAGGCTGCTGCCTTTAACCGTACCGATAGTAGCGTTGATTACGCCTTGCTCGTTCAGGTAAGCCGTCAATGCCGCAGCATTTTCCGGTTTAGCGGAGAGCAGAATACGCGATTGCGATTCGCTGAACAGCAATTGATCCGCGCGAAGCTCAGTGGAGAGAGCGATCTCTGCGCCAAGTCCGCCGCTGATGCAAGATTCTGCTGCAGCTACCGCAATGCCGCCTTCGGACAAGTCATGCGCCGAAGCGACTAGACCTTTTTGAATCGCGCCAAGAACGGCACCGATTACTTTTTTCTCCGTAGCGAGGTCGATTTCAGGTGGACGTCCGCTAGCCGCGCCTTCGAGCACGTATTGCAGCTCGCTGCCGCCGAACTCGGCTTTCGTCTCGCCGATCAAGACGATCACGTCGCCATCAGCTTTGAAGCCTTGCGTCGTAATGTGGTCAACGTCGTGTACGAGACCAACCATGCCGATTACCGGCGTTGGGTAGATCGCGCCTTTCGCGTTCTCGTTGTACAAGCTGACGTTACCGCCGATTACCGGCGTATCCAGCACGACACAAGCTTCGGACATGCCGTCTGCCGATTTCTCAAGCTGCCAGAACACTTCAGGTTTCTCAGGGTTGCCGAAGTTCAGGTTGTCCGTAATCGCAAGCGGCTCTGCGCCGGAGCACACGATATTGCGCGCTGCTTCAGCAACGGAGATACGTCCGCCAACTTCAGGATCCAGATATACATAACGACCGTTGCAGTCCGTCGTCATTGCAAGCGCCTTGCGCGTGCCGGGAATCGTCACAACAGCCGCGTCGGAGCCCGGCTGAACAGCCGTCGACGTACGAACCATGTAATCGTATTGATTGTAAACCCACTCTTTGCTAGCAACCGTAGGGGATGCAAGCACTTTTTCCAAAGCGCCGTTCAAGTCCGTGATTTCGGCAAAAGCAGCTGTATCCACTTTCGCATTCTCACGATAGTAAGCTGGCTCTGCAGAAGGCTTCTCATAAACCGGACACTCGTCAACGAGCGCTTTAACCGGCATATCCGCTACTTCTTGGCCTTGGTGGAACAAACGAAGACGTCCGTCATCGGTTACTTTGCCGACTTTGGCGCAAATAATGCCCCAACGGTCGAAAATTTCTTTCGCTTGCGCTTCATGCTGCGGTTCAACAACGAACAGCATGCGCTCTTGCGATTCGGAAAGCATCATTTCGTAAGGCGTCATGCCAGTCTCGCGTTGCGGAACTTCGTCCAGGTACAGCTCAAGGCCGTTGCCTGCTTTCGAAGCCATCTCCGCGCTGGAGCAAGTGAGGCCTGCTGCGCCCATATCTTGAATACCAAGTACGATACCGGAATCGATCAGCTCAAGCGTTGCTTCCATAACGAGCTTCTCCATGAACGGATCGCCGACTTGTACCGCCGTACGCTTCTCTTCGGACTCTTCGGACAGCTCGACAGATGCGAATGTCGCGCCGTGGATACCGTCGCGGCCCGTTGCCGGACCTACGTAGAATACCGGGTTGCCTACCCCTTTTGCTACGCCGCGTTGGATTTTATCGTGATCGATAAGACCTACGCACATTGCGTTAACGAGTGGGTTGCCTTCATAGCTCTCGTCGAACATCACTTCGCCCGCAACAGTCGGGATACCGATACAGTTGCCGTAGCCAGCGATGCCGCTAACGACGTGCTCGAACAAATATTTAACGCGCTCATTCTCCAGATTGCCGAAACGAAGGCTGTTCAAAAGAGCAACCGGACGTGCGCCCATCGAGAAAATGTCGCGGATAATGCCGCCTACGCCTGTAGCCGCGCCTTGGAAAGGCTCAACTGCAGATGGATGGTTATGCGATTCGATTTTGAAAACGACTGCTTGGTTGTCGCCGATGTCGACGATGCCCGCTCCTTCGCCCGGTCCCATCAGGACGCGAGGACCTGTAATCGGGAATTTTTTCAAGATTGGTTTGGAGTTTTTGTACGAGCAGTGCTCGGACCACATGACGCTGAATACGCCGATCTCCGTGTAGTTGGGCTTACGGCCAAGGAATCCGCAAATAAGCTCATATTCGTAATCGGATACGCCAAATTGGCTGTAAATTTTCTGATCGGCAATTTGCTCCGCCGTCGGTTCTTTAGCCGTTAACTGCTGCGCCATGTTGTTCCCTCCATGCATTCAAAATCGATGTAAACATCCGTTTGCCGTCTTCCGAGCCGAGCAATTGGTTAACTGCGCGCTCCGGATGCGGCATCATGCCGACTACGTTACCTGCTTTGTTGCTAACGCCCGCGATGTTCTCTACCGAACCGTTCGGGTTCGTGTCGCCTGCATAGCGGAACACGATTTGGTTGTTCGCTTTCAGTTCAGCCAGCGTCGCATCATCGCAGAAGTAGTTGCCTTCGCCATGAGCGATCGGAATATTGATAATCTCGCCTTGCGAGTATTCGTTGGTGAAAGCCGTGTTGCTGTTAACAACCTCAAGCGGCGTTTGGTGACAGCGGAACTTCAGTCCGTTGTTGCGGATCAAAGCGCCAGGAAGCAGTCCAGCCTCGGTCAAAATTTGGAATCCGTTGCAAATGCCAAGGATAAACTTGCCTTGGTCAGCCGCTTTCTTCACTTCGCTCATTACGTTAGCGAAGCGAGCGATAGCGCCGCAGCGAAGGTAATCGCCGTAGGAGAAACCGCCAGGAACTAGAATGCCGTCATATGCGGACAGGTCGGTAGCCGTATGCCATACGTAGTCGACAGGCTGGCCGATCGTTTCTTCAACCGCTTTGTAGCAGTCGATGTCGCAGTTGGAGCCTGGAAATACGATAACTGCAAACTTCATCGTCTTATCCCTCCAGCTCAAAACGGTAATCTTCGACAACCGTATTCGCAAGCAGCTTCTCGCACATCACTTTAATGCGTGCTTCTGCTTCTGCGCGGTCGTTCGTATCAAGCTCAAGCTCCAAGTATTTACCGATGCGCACTTTGCCGACTTCGGCGAAGCCCATCGAGTGAAGCGCGCCTTGTACAGCTGTTCCTTGCGGGTCCAAAACGTTTTCTTTGATCGTGACATAGACGGTTGCCTTCATAATAGCCTCCTGGAAATGTGAGTTTTCCCTTTGCGGGTATGAGCTGGGAAAAGGGATCGTTCGTGAGTACGCAAGGGCAATTGTCTCCGTCGCATTAGCAATCGTAAATTTTTAATTACACCTTCATGTGTAAATTTACGATAGCTAGACGCGAGCGCTGTCGCTCTACGACAACAACCCTTGCTCCCCTCACTTGTCCATTTTCCACAAACTCAAAAACCGCTGCGGGGTGGTCGGTGAAGCTTGGACAGCCGCGCTTTGCGCTTGCGCGCGCGCTGGCTGTTAAAGAGAGCTGGTTAGTTCACCATCGCCGAGCTTCTGCCCGTTTACCGGGTGAGGTGCTCATCCCCATCTCCCTCATTATCGGTGAGATGTTGCGGCGTTGGCGGATTAACTGGAATTTGTCCTGTTATTTCGGCGGATATGAGCTGATGCGATGAATTAGCTGGAGGTTGTCCCRTTATTTCGCCGCTAAACCAGGCTTCGAGGCCGATTTGGTGAAATTAGCGGGAGGTTTTCCAGTTAATTCGTGCGAGAGCGTTCATTCGAGCCAATTTAACGGGAGAAATTCCCGTTATTGTATAACGGCCGCGGGGTTCACCGCTGCCATGCGGTTTGACTGGATTTCATCCAGCCAAATCGAGCGTTACGAGCCGAAATCTGCATTTGACTGTATTTCCTACAGTTAAATGGGAGTAATGAGCTCTAAATCCGGGAAACAGGCGCTTTTGATTGGATATTTTACAGTCAAAGCTTAGAAACGAATGAATAAGGTTACTTTAGACTGGACGAAATCCAACCAAGCGGCGCTTGTACCCAACCTTACAACATACAAACCTTTATAATTCAACGCCGACGAGGCGGCGGTAGATGTCGCGGTAGCGGGCGGTCGTCGCTGCTACTACGGATTCGGGAAGCGGAGCAGGCTTGCTGTCGCGATCCCAGTCGGAGCCGAGCAGATAAGTGCGTACAGGTTCTTTGTCCATGCTGTCGATCTCGATGTCGAAGGCGTAGTTGCCTTCGGCCCAGAAGCGGGACGAGTCCGGCGTGAAGATTTCGTCGATCAATATAACTTTGCCGTCGATAAGTCCGAATTCGAATTTGCAATCGGCAAGAATGATGCCGTGCTTCGCGCAATACTCATGCGCGAACTCATACAACTTGATGCTGCGGTCGCGAAGCTCTTCTGCGAGCTCAGCGCCAACCATCTCAGCCATCTTCTCGAACGGGATGTCCTCGTCGTGACCGACGTCGTTTTTCGCAGCAGGCGTGAAGATCGGCGCCGGGAAGCGCTCGTTCTTGCGAAGACCCGCAGGGAGCTCGATGCCGTTGATCGCGGACGTTTGCTGGTATTGTCTCCAACCTCCGCCCGTGATATAGCCGCGAACGACGCATTCGATATCGATGCGCTCCGCTTTGCGGGTAACCATGATGCGATTGCGAAGCAGTTCAGGCTCGGTAACAAGGTCGCCAAGCTTCTCAACGTCCGTATGCACGACGTGGTTGACTTGAATGTCGGCCGTTTGCTCGAACCAATAAGCCGATAGGCGGTTCAGCACATTGCCTTTGTCCGGCACGGCCGGGTCGAGCACGTAATCGAATGCCGAGATGCGGTCCGTCACGACGATTAGGAAATGCTCGCCGAGATCGTACAATTCTCGCACCTTGCCTTTATAAATTAGAGGAGCCTTAATGTAATCAACAGCCGTGGATAAAGCTTGCGATTGAACAGTCATTGATGGCTTGCCCTCCCTAGATTAATCCGAGACGTGAGAAGATCGTGTCGACATGCTTGAGGTGCCATGCCGGGTTGAAGCAGTCGTCGATTTCTTCAGCCGACAGTACGCTTGTAACCTCTTCCGTCTCGCTGATGATATCGCGGAACTGACGTTGCGTTTCCCAAGCCTGCATCGCGCGCGGTTGAACCGTGTCGTATGCTTTTTCGCGGCTGAAGCCTTTGTCGATCAGCTTCGTCAATACGCGGCCCGAGAACGGCACGCCGTAAGTCGCTTGCATGTTGCGCTTCATGTTTTCCGGGAACACCGTCAGGTTGTTGATGATGTTGCCAAGACGGTTCAGCATGTAGTTCAACAGCATCGTTGCATCCGGCAAAATGATGCGCTCAACCGACGAATGGCTGATGTCGCGCTCATGCCAGAGCGGAATGTTCTCGTAAGCCGACAGCATGTGTCCGCGAATAACGCGTGCAAGACCGGAGATGTTCTCGCAGCCGATTGGGTTGCGCTTATGCGGCATTGCCGAAGATCCTTTTTGACCTTTCGCGAAAGGCTCTTCAACCTCACGGAACTCGCTCTTCTGCAAAGCGCGAATTTCCGTAGCGAATTTGTCGAGCGAGGACGCGATAAGCGCAAGCGTCGCCATATATTCGGCATGACGGTCACGCTGCAGCGTTTGCGTCGAGATAGGAGCTGCCGTGATGCCAAGCTTCTTGCAGACGAACTCTTCCACGAATGGATCGATATCCGCGAACGTGCCTACAGCGCCGGACATTTTGCCGAACTGTACGCCGTTAGCCGCATGCTGGAAACGCTCCAGGTTACGTTTCATTTCCTCGTACCAGAGAGCTACTTTCAGACCGAACGTCGTCGGCTGCGCATGAACGCCATGCGTACGGCCCATCATAGGCGTATCTTTATATTGGATCGCTTTGTCGCGAAGAATTTCAATGAAACGATCGATATCTTTGAACAAAATCGCATTGGCTTGAAGGAGCAGGTAACCGTTCGCCGTATCGACAACGTCGGTCGAAGTGAGACCGTAATGAACCCATTTGCCTTCAGGGCCTGCTTTCTCGGACACAGCGCGTGTGAACGCGATAACGTCATGGCGAGTGTCTAACTCGATTTCGTAGATGCGATCAATATCGAAAGCCGCCGATTTGCGAAGCGCCACGACATCTTCCTTCGGAATCGCGCCGAGCTCTGACCAAGCCTCGCATGCGCATAGTTCAACTTCGAGCCAAGCGTTGAACTTGTTCTCTTCTGTCCAAATCGCTCTCATTTCCGGTCTGCTGTAACGCTCTAACATAAACCATTCACACCTTCCAAATATTCGTTTCTTGAATCCATTCCAGCGCTGCTTCGGTACTTGGCGCAATGACGTTCACATGGCCCATCTTGCGTTTGAATACCGCTTCCTTCTTTCCGTACAAATGCACCTTCGGCGCAACTTGAAGCCGCTCCGCCGACTCGTCTTGCTGCGCCATAAGCGCAAGCAGCGGCTCTACATGCTGCCCAAGTACGTTAACCATAACGACAGGGCTCATGAGCGTCGTATCCCCGAGCGGCAGGTTGCATACCGCGCGTACATGCTGCTCGAACTGCGAAGTTCGGCAAGCTTCCATCGTATAGTGACCGCTGTTATGCGGCCTAGGAGCCAGTTCGTTAACGAACAGCTCGCCATCCGCCGTAACGAACAGCTCCACCGCGATCAACCCTACGACGCCAAGCCCTTCGGCAATGCGCATCGCCAGTCGTTCCGCTTCGCGCTGCACGTCCTCGTTAATACGTGCCGGCACGATAGATAAGTGCAATATATTATCGACGTGAATATTTTCCGCAACAGGGAACGCTTTTATTTCACCCTGCGGGCTTCTCGCCGCTATTACTGATAATTCTTTGTCAAAGCGAATGAATTGCTCGAGCACGAGCTGCACGCCCGCGCGCGAAAGCGTCTCGTAAGCTTCGGCGATCTCGTCTTCACTGCGGATGACCCATTGGCCTTTGCCGTCGTAACCGCCCATCGCCGTCTTCAGCACGCAAGGCGTACCGAAACGTTCTACCGCCTCGCGAAGCTCGTCCACGCTGTGTATCTCGCTGTAAGGCGCTACGCGAACGCCCGCCGCTTCGATCGCTTGCTTCTCGCGAAGCCGATGCTGCGTCGTATAAAGCAGCTCGCTGCCTTGCGGCACGTACGATTCCGCCATCAGCATTGCTGCGACATCGGCATCAACGTTCTCGAACTCGTAGGTGATGACATCCGACCGCTTCGCAAGCTCGCGAGCCGCCTCACGATTGTCATAAGCCGCTACGATCTGCTCCGATACTTGCCCGCATGGCGCATCCGGCGTTGGATCAAGAGCAATGAACCGATAGCCCATCGCGCTGCCTGCATTCGCCATCATTCGGCCAAGCTGACCGCCGCCGAGAATGCCGATCGTGCTGCCCGGAAGCAGCGTCTTCACATTCTCTGCGGATGCGGATGACTTATTGCCCGCTTCGTTGCTCATAGCGTCTCACTGCTTTCCAGTACTTCCTGCTTCACGCGCTCGCGGCGCGCTTCTACGCGCGCTTGCACTTCAGGATCGAACGCGCCGATCATTTGCGCCGCAAGCAAGCCTGCATTCGTGCCGCCTGCATTGCCGATCGCGACTGTCGCAACCGGAATGCCGCCCGGCATTTGTACGATGGAGAGCAGCGAATCAAGTCCGCTTAGATTCGAAGACTTAACAGGAACGCCAATAACCRGCAAAATCGTCTTCGCAGCGACCATGCCGGGCAAGTGTGCAGCTCCGCCGGCTCCGGCAATAATGACCTTAAGCCCTCGTTCTACTGCCGATTCCGCATATTCGAACATCAAATCCGGTGTACGATGCGCCGACACTACCTTTTTCTCATACGGAATTTGAAGCTCCTCCAGAACGTCACAGGCTAATTTCATTGTGTCCCAATCCGACTTGCTGCCCATGATTACGCCTACCTTCGCAGACATGCGATCAAACCTACTTTCATCAATAGAGTATGGAAAAACAGAAAAAGCCCGCAAGCAACCATATATAGGCTGCCTCGGACTACGAGCGCGAGCGCCGGCGACAATGAATGTATGCCGCCTGCCGCTCAGTAAAGGATTCGATGATGAGGCAGCTTCCAGCGCTAGGAGACAACAGAAGGCTGCCCCGTCAGAGGAGCAACCTATGCTTGGCAAATGGCTGTGCGCAGCTCTCGTTCATCGCTTCACTTCACGCTCGTAGTCCAGAAAATAAGGTTTCCGGGTAGAAACATTCGGGCCTTCTCCCGAAAATATACGAGTGTATCTTAACTAAGTGTTAGCGTTATTTCTTCTACTTTAATATATAACGCATATCATGATATTTGTCGAATCTTGTCGTTCAAGGCAGTGTGCTCGCCTCAAGCCTACTCTAGTTTATCCAATCCCCCTAACACTGTCAATAAAATACGAACATTATGAGAGGAAGTTTTATAAAGGTTCGTTTTTTTGAATAAATCGTACGGAAAATCAGAACAGTATGCCCAAAAAAAGGGCTTATGCCCACTGGCATGAATCGAAAAACAGAGCCTAACCTCATTTGAGACGTTCCCGGTCGTACTTGCAGACTAGGGACGGCTCTTCTTGAATATAGATGATTAGTAGCGTCTATTTCGGCATTTCCATTCCATGGATGAACCACAAAGCGTATAAGGAGGTTGGGCAGGCATGCATATTCACGTCGTGCAAAGGGGGGATACACTTTGGGCGTTGTCGCAGAAATTCGACGTCCCTCTCGATAACATACTTGCCGCGAACGGACTGCGGGGAGATGAACCGCTCGTCATCGGCCAATCGGTCATTATTCCTCAGCAAGTAACCAGCCATAAAGTGCTGGTTGGGGAGAGCCTGTGGGCGATCGCAGAGCGGTACGGTCTCTCGCTTCAGCAGTTGATGGCTGTGAATCCAATTAGCAATCCAGCGCTAATTTACCCCGGACAGGTGATTACGATTCCGCAAGCGACGAAGCCGGTTACAGAGGTTAATGCCTATACCGAGAAGTTCGGAGCAGCAGGCGTCGAGATTGTGAATGATATCGGCCAATACTTAACCTACTTAAGTCCGTTCAGCTATCGCGTGCAGTTGGACGGCTCGATGATCCCGCTCGACGACTCGGCTATTATCAAAGCAGGCTACGCACACCGCGCCGCTCCGATGATGGTTATTACGAACTTCGAGAACGGCACGTTCAGCCCCGAGATCGCTCATGCCGTTTTGTCCAACCAGCCTGTACAAGAACGGCTGATTACGGACATTTTGGCCATTATGAAAAACAAAGGATATCTCGCGCTCAACGTCGACTTCGAGTAYGTACCGCCTGCCGACCGAGCCCTCTACAACGCCTTCCTGCAGAAGCTCGTAGACCGTCTGCATCCAAGCGGCTATCTGGTTTCAACTTGCCTTGCCCCGAAGATAAGCGCCGATCAGACCGGTACTCTGTATGAAGCTCATGATTATGCCGCTCACGGACGAATCGTCGACTTCGTCATTCTGATGACTTATGAATGGGGCTGGTCAGGCGGACCGCCGCGCGCCGTCGCGCCGCTAAACGAAGTCGTGAAGGTGCTGAACTACGCCCTCACCGTCATTCCGGCTGGCAAAATCGTCATGGGCATGCCGTTATACGGCTATGACTGGACGCTCCCTTACGTGCAAGGAGGCAAGTGGGCCCCTACGGTGAGCCCGCAGGAAGCGGTGCGTCGTGCCGCCAAATACGGCGCAGAAATCAAATACGACGCGCTGAGCCAATCACCGCATTACAATTACTTCGACGAGCAGCGCCGCGAGCACACCGTATGGTTCGAGGATGCCCGCAGCGTGCAAGCCAAGTTCAACATCGTCAAAAGCTATCATTTGCGCGGTATCAGTTATTGGGTGCTCGGCGTCTCGTTCCCGCAAAATTGGTATGTGCTGAATGCGAACTTCACAATTAAGAAGCTAGTTTAAGCTTAACGCTTCAATAACGCTATACGATCCGAAGACACATAACCTACCCTTAAGCTATGTTGGATATCTGCATCAACTTTAGCCGAAAATGAGCCCTAACCAGAGCTAGTTTGATATTTGCTCTAACTTTGCTTCAGGAAGCCTCATTTCACCATCCCATAAAGAAGTTGCTGCAAAAAATCCAGTGTAGGCTATTATGCCGGCCACAAAAGGTCGCTCTATCCTGCAAATATCTATTATAGCCTCCATTCATATTAAAAGGCTGTCCGATAAGGGATCTGGAATAGACCAGACACACTCGGACAGCCTTTAATGCTTAATGCCTTATTGTTCCAACCAAACAGTCTTCTCTGCAGCCGGCGTACGCTTCGCAGCAGGCGCGGCCATATCGGGATAACCGATGAACACAAGCCCTACCAGCTGTTCAGCTTCGGAGAGGCTGAATGCTTCCTTCATTGCCGGATGGTACATCGGATCACCCGAACGCCATACGGCGCCTAGTCCGTTCGCATGAACGGCTAGCAGCAGATTCTGCACCGCGCAATGTGCGGCAGCCATCTCCTCTGCCAATACGGCCCGGGGATCATCCGAAGGTGAACATACTGCCGCGATCACGACTGGGGAACGGAACGCTTTCGTGCGCTCCTTCGCCAGACGCTCCTCCAGCTCCTCTCCGCTAAGATCGGGAAGCTGCGCTGCAGCAACTTTGGCGTATCCGTTGCCCAAAGCCGATCTGCCCTCGCCTGTCATCACAATGAACTTCCATGGCTGTGTATTGAAATGGTTTGGCGCCCATACTGCCGCGTCCAACAGCTTCTCGATTTCTTCACGCGGAACGGGATCGCTTTTCACTCTCCCGATTGATCTTCGTCCTTGAATCGCCTCTTCCAATAACATGACATTCTCTCCCCCGACTTATGTTAGCTTCTAACTATATTTCAAATTACTCGTTAAATAACACGAGGTATTCCCCGTAGCCTTCCTTCTCCAAATCCTGTTTCGCTACGAAACGAAGCGACGCCGAATTGATGCAATAGCGCAGTCCCGTCGGCTGCGGTCCGTCGTCGAACACATGACCCAGATGCGAATCGGCTTCCTTGCTTCTCACCTCTACGCGCACCATATAATGACTCGTATCGGTGTGCTCCGAAATGGAAGCAGCCTGAAGTGGCTTCGTGAAGCTCGGCCAGCCGCAACCGGCATCATATTTGTCTCGCGAGCTGAATAATGGCTCACCCGATACAATATCGACATAGATACCGTCTTCGGTATGATCCCAATATTCTCCCGTGAATGGACGCTCCGTAGCGCTATTTTGCGTTACTTCGTATTGGATAGGAGTTAGCTTCTTCTTCAGCTCAGCCTGATCCTTGCGCATACTCCAGTTTTTCGCGATGAAAGCGTCGCGTCCAGAGCCTTTACGGTACATTTTGTAACGGAACGGATTCGTCTTATGATAGCCCTGGTGATAATCCTCAGCCGCATAAAACTTACCTGCCGGTTCGATCTCGGTCACGATCGGTTTATCGAAGCGTCCGCTTGCTGCAAGCTCCTGCTTCGACGCTTCAGCCAGCTTGCGCTGCTCTTCCGTATAATAGAAGATGCCCGTCCGATAGGAATCGCCGCGGTCATGGAACTGCCCGCCTGCATCCGTAGGATCGATCTGATGCCAGAAGATGTCTAGCAACTTCTCATAGGGAAATACGTCGGGGTCGTACGTAATAAGAACGGCTTCTGCATGTCCAGTCGTATCGGAGCATACCTCTTCATACGTTGGATTTTCCTTATGCCCGCCTGTATAGCCGGAGACGATAGAGACGATACCTGGCATTTCCTCGAAAGGCGATACCATACACCAGAAGCACCCTCCTGCGAATGCTGCTTGTTCCGTGCGGCGCTGGCCGCTATTATGCGATAATGGTTGATCCATGTTGATCTCCCTCCATTGACTTGTAAATTGAGAACCTTTCTCTCCTATTATACATGACAAGAGGGTCATACAACAAAGTTCAGCAACTGTACCGTTATTCAAATGAGCTTCCCGGTAAAATAACAAGCATAACGGGCAGAAAAAAGGACTGCTTTAGCTACATATGTAGCCAAGCAGTCCTCCTTTTCGTTGAAGCTATATTACGTTATGCGGTGCATGGACCATACGATACCGGAGTTTGTCGCTCCACCCAAGTTTAACGAAATGGTCAACCCTCCATCTACATAGAATAAACCGATTACATCGCCCGCATTCAACGCTACATCGCCTGCCAAAGTAACAGCGCCATTGCCTAATATCGCTCTAAGCGTTAGAACTAAAGCAACGTTTACGTTAAGCAAAGGGAATAAGCCACTGATAAGATCTATTGGAGTTCCTGAAGTTCTACGAACAGCAAAAGCAGGGTTGATACCCGCGCCTAAGCTCAAACTAATGGCCGCCGTTGTTGAGTAGTTAATTGTAGCTTCAATAGCATATCGACCCGTTGTAGGAACGACAAAGTTACCTGTACCCGCATTAAAGGTGCCATTATTGAAATAAGGGCTAGCAACGCTAAAGCCTGTAATTTGTGTAGAACTGGATACGGCTAGAGCTGTGACAAAGCCAGAGAATCCGTCAACACCGACAGCGACACCTGTTGCTCCCGTTGCTCCAGTCGCACCGGTTGGGCCGGTTGCTCCCGTTCCGGTTGCTCCTGTTGCCCCAGTCACGCCTGTTGGGCCGGTGACACCTGTCGCTCCTGTTGGGCCGGTTGCTCCTGTGCCTGTTGCACCTGTTGCTCCGGTTACACCCGTTGGGCCGGTGACACCTGTCGCTCCTGTTGGGCCGGTTGCACCCGTTGGACCCGTTCCTCCTGTTGCCCCGGTTGCACCTGTTGGGCCGGTTTCGCCTGTTGCTCCTGTAGGGCCGGTTGCTCCTGTACCGGTTGCACCTGTTGCTCCGGATACTCCCGTTGGGCCGGTGGCACCTGTCGCTCCTGTCGGACCTGTTTCTCCTGTTCCGGTTGCTCCTGTTGCACCTGTTACACCCGTCGGACCTGTTACGCCCGTAGCTCCTGTCGGACCTGTTGCTCCAGTGCCGGTTGCTCCTGTTGCTCCGGTCACGCC
>NZ_JBFRGE010000075.1:0-33123 GCF_052115185.1 Paenibacillus sp. 2TAB19
TTATATAGTCTATCATTGAGTAACACCGAGACTCTCATGGAGTTTTTCCCCCAGCCATGCCTCCTGCTTAATAAGCAGCCGCTGCAGCTCGTCAATCGCTACTTCCCTTGTGGTAAGTCCGTTCAACCCGGCTAAATAGGCTGCCGTACCCGCAGCTTGCCCCATGGCGAAGCAATTCGGCATGACGCGCAGCGAGCCTTGAACGACCCGATCGGATGAAGCTGCGCGTCCCGCTACCCATAGATTGTTGATGCCGACCGGCAGCAAGCAACGGTATGGGACGCCATGCGATCGACCCGGCGGCAAGTGATGGATCGCCATCCTATCTCTGCTGGTCGCCATATGAATATCTATAAAATACGCATTCCTCGCGATATCGTCCGGGAAGCTGCGCATCTCCATGAAGTCCTCCTGCGTCAGTACATAATCGCCGACGATTCTTCTCGTCTCCCGAATGCCGATCTGCTCGCCTGTGGAGATCAGATGCGCATTCTCGAAGCCTGGTACGTAAGTCTGCAGAAACCGCAGCTGCTCTTTTACTTTCCTGCGGCCCTCAATCGCTCCGCGAGTCAGATCCTCTGCCTTCGTACCATCGATATGGAAGATGTGGCCGAAATTAACGCCTACCAAATAATCGGATACCCATGCGAAGCCGGATACTTCTTTGCGCCCCTCCGGCAGATCGCCATTCGCTTGCGCCTTCTGAACAGCGATTGGAATTTGGCCCGTGTCCCCGCTCTCCGCGAGATACTGATTAAAGCGATCACGATCAACGTTTGTTAACAGGTAACACATCGTTCCCGGCTGCAGCYCCCCCTGTTCTCCGCCTTTGTGGAACGGAACGCCTGCCATGGCCGCGATGTCCGCATCGCCTGTCGCATCGATTACATAGGAGCACTTCACGAATGATCTTCCCGACTTGTTCACGATAACGACACCTTCAATTGCAGTGCCGGATGGGTCCATGCAGATTTGGCCGACGAAGGTGTGGTAGAGCAACTCGGCGCCGCTTTCTAGAACGGAGTCGTCATAGACTCGTTTCAATACCTCGGCGTCGATCGGCACCCAATCCAGCAACTCTTCATATAGCTCGCGGTACTCTTCCTTGCAATTCTGTTTCATTCGCTCCATCAATTCCAGACCAATTCCCCGAATGACAGGCTTCACTTTATCTGTAAACGGGCAGAAGGCCGGCACGAGGGCGACCGTTCCCATTCCCCCTAGAAATCCGCGCTGCTCGATCAGCAGCGTACGCGCCCCATTCCTTGCCGCGGCAATGGCAGCAGCTATGCCTGTCGGTCCTCCTCCTACGATAACGACATCTATTTCCTTACTAACCGGAATGGCTTCCTCTTGCAATCGATACGTATTCATAGCCTACAACGCTCCCCATATTCAATATTGTTTTGTTCCATGTATAATCAGTATAAGCTTCAATTTTGCTTATTTTTAGTTTCATTTTAGTTTCATTTATATCCCGTCAATAAGGAGAATAATAGATGGCCATTCGCAAAAAAGTGACTTTACAGCACATCGCCGACAAGCTTCATTTAACCGTCCATACGGTATCGAAGGCGCTTAGAGGCTTGCCCGGCATGTCGGAGGAAACCCGGCATGCCGTCAGGCAAGCCGCTAATGAGTTAGGCTACCGGACCAAAGAGCAGGAGAGGAGCATGTCGCTCGACGGCATTCCGCTTTTCCCATCAAAGTCACGCCGATTTATTATGCTGCTCGCTTCCGGACAAGACATTACATTAACGATCCATCAGCCCTTGCTGGAAGGCATTCAGAGCAGACTTGCCGAGGTTGGCCACAAGATCGAGCTTTGTTTTGTACCCGATGGCCTAAGCGGCGATGAACGCTTCTCGTCGTGGTTATTGCAAAATGAAATCATGTATGCAGACGGAATCTTTATTTCTCCGCTGATCCCAGCAGCGATTGAACGCCAACTCATTGCACTTGAGCTGCCTCGGATTCTGTTGAATTTCCCGCCGTTCGGCGCGAAGATTGACAGCGTAATTTGGGATGTGTTCAACTCTATGCAGCAATCTGTCGATTACTTAGTTAAACGCGGACATAACAAAATCATGTACATAGGAGATGTGAAGAGCAGGCGAGGATATAAGCTTAGATGGATGGCGTTTCGCGACAGCATGGACGATCTCGGAATCGAGGTCAACCCGGATGAGCAAATGCTTCGTTCTGACGTTTCGTTAGAAAGTTGGACGGAAAGCTGGCTTGATCATGTAAAGCGATACGAGCCTACTGCGTTCATCTGCGCAACCGAGCTAGCCTTAACGCGGACCTATCTGGCTTGTCACGCGGCTGGCAAGCGAATCCCCACCGATTACTCGATCGTGTGCCTTGAACCTAACGTGCAGGGTGGAATGCCGGATATTGCTAGGCCTGACCTTCCGATTCGTGAAACCGGCTGCCGTGCAGGCGATCGGATGATTTGGCGAATCGCCAATCCATCGCTCCCCTACGAGCATATCCGTCTGCAAGGCGACTTCGATCCAGGCAGGAGCATTCGGCATTTAAACAAATAAGGAGGAAAACATGACTACCGCTAAAACCTTTATCCATTCATCGCTTTTTATGCTGGTGAAAATGTCGCTCGTTGTAACGGCTATCGACGTCCTGTTGATGATATGGGATGACGAATTCGAATTTAATGAACTATTACTTTCGCTATCACTGAATTGCGTTGGCGTTTTTGTTATTTACGGCATTGCCTTAGTCATACCGCCAATGACGAAAACAAATCCTTTTACCATCCAAGATGATATCGTATCTTCTATTTATTCCGAAGCCGTTCAAGACCTTTTTCTAGACGAAGAGCATAGAGGCGTGTTCTATGCAAAGTCTGGCAGCGAAGATGAAACATACAAGGAGTACCTGCCTATCTTAGACGCTGAGGAACTTTTTGTTACATTGAATACTTATCAAAAAGTACTTGTCGGCATACGCACGAATCAATCCAAGAGCGTATACGAGAAACTAGACAGCTATAAATCGGAAGCAAAATTCATGATAGACAACCCGGATCACGCGAAAGGATTTGTCAAAACCTGAATCATTATGCAGCATAAAAAAGCCATCCCAGCTGCCTGCGGCAGTCATCGGAATGGCTTTTTTTCGCATTACTATTGAGTAGAAAAGCTCATCACCATTCGGCGATGCTGCCGTCTTTGTGGCGCCATACGGGGTTTCTCCAATTATGCCCCACGGCTGCCATTTGCCTAACATGTTCCTCGTTGATCTCGATCCCCAATCCCGGACCTTGAGGAATCTTCACATAACCGTCCTTATAGTCGAACACGGAGGCGTCTGTAATATAGTCGAGAAGATCGCCGGTTTCATTATAATGGATGCCGAGGCTTTGCTCCTGAATGAACGCATTATGGGCCGTCGCATCCACCTGCAGACAAGCCGCGAGCGCGATCGGGCCAAGCGGACAATGCGGCGCCAATGCTACGTCGTAGGCTTCCGCCATCGCGGCAATTTTTTTGCATTCGGTTATTCCGCCTGCATGAGACAAGTCCGGTTGAATAATATCGACAACGCCGTCGGCAAGAAGCGTCTTGAAATCCCAGCGAGAGAACATCCGCTCTCCGGTAGCGATCGGAATGGAAGTGTGCTTAGCCAGCTCCCTGAGCGCCTCGTTATTTTCGGAGAGGACCGGCTCTTCAATGAACATCGGGCGGAACGGCTCCAGTTCCTTCGCCAAAATTTTGGCCATCGGCTTATGCACGCGGCCATGGAAGTCGATGCCGATGCCAATGGACGTGCCGCAGGCTTCCCGTACCGCTGCAATCCGGGCGACTGCTTCGTCGATTTTGTCATAGGAATCGATATATTGCAGCTCTTCCGTTCCGTTCATCTTAACAGCCGTAAATCCGGCGGATACGACCTTCTTCGCTTCTTCCGCAACCTCGGACGGCCGATCTCCGCCAATCCAGGAGTAAACGCGGATCGAATCCCGGCAAGCGCCGCCTAGCAGTTGATAGACGGGAGCATTATAAAATTTTCCTTTAATATCCCAAAGCGCTTGGTCAATCCCTGCAATAGCGCTCATGAGGATCGGGCCGCCGCGGTAAAACCCGGAGCGATACAGCATCGACCAATGATCCTCGATTCGCATCGGATCTTTGCCGATCATATATTCCATTAGTTCGTGGACGCAGGCTTTCACCGTGTCTGCACGTCCTTCCACGACCGGCTCGCCCCAGCCTGCTATCCCTTCGTCCGTTACTATTTTTAGAAAAAGCCAACGCGGGGGTACTTGGAACAATTCATAGCTTTGAATTTTCATAATATCCTCCCAGAAATAAGTTTGTAGGCTTGCAGATGCGAAGTAGTCTCAAATCTACTTTATGATTAACAGACMGATTCTAGCAATAGATAACTACAAAAAAAACCGGCCTTTCATCACGAAAGGTCGGTTTCCTAAACAACAACTTATTTAACGATTTGAGCGAGGCCCTCGCTGATAGGCGTAAGCGGACGGCCGAGCAGCTTCTCGAAATCATCGCTTTCAATCTCAAGCGTGCCTTCACGAATGCCTTGCTGGATGCCTAAGAGAATAGGAAGCACGAAGTCGGGAATGCCCGCGCCCTTCATGATTTCCGCATATTTGGCGTCGTCGACTTGCAACACAGGCACGTCCTTACCCAGTACCGTGCCTAGCACGGACACGAACTCTTCTTGCGTCAGCGACGGACCCGATAGCTCATAGACCGAATTGTCGTGTCCAGTTCCCGCCAATACGGCTGCGGCTGCTTCCGCGTAATCCTGCTGCAATGCCCAGCCCACCTTGCCATTACCCGCGGATGTGACCCACGGCGCGCCGGCGATTACGCCTTGAATGCTGCCTATTTCATTCTCTAAGTACCAGTTGTTTCGCAAGAAAGAATACGGAATACCCGTTTGGATGATAGCTTCTTCCGTGAAACGGTGTACTTCGGCAAGGAACAACTTGCTTTCCTTTGCATTAGTCGCGCTCGTATAGGCAATAAACCCGACTTTTGCACGCTCTGCTGCAGCAACTGCATTCGTATGCTGGCGAATTCGAGTTTCGGTATCCCCGTCTGCGGATATAATGAGCAAACGATCGATTCCCGTGAATGCCGTGTCCAACGATTCCGGCTTGTCGAAGTCGCCGTATCGAACGTCTACGCCTTTCGCCTTCAAGCTTTCCGCTTTCTCAGGATTGCGGACGCTGACCGCCAGTTCGTTTGCCGGTACGGTTTTCAACAGCGTATCTACGATTTTTGCTCCCAATTTCCCTGTAGCGCCAGTCACTAATAGTTTCATCTCATATTCCCTCCAAAAATGTATTGTTGTAATTACATTTGTTATAACAAAACTTGTTACAACAAATTCAAAAACAAAAGCTCCTAAAGAGCTTCCATTTAAGTAAACCTTGCGACAAGATCGTTTAAGCTCGTTTGAGCGAGCCTTTGTTCCAAAGCAGTCTGTGCTTCAACCAATTCCGATTGGAGCACCGCCTCAATATTCCGTCCAACCTGGCAGCGTATATTCGCATCATTATGAATCCGGAATAATTGATTTTCTTCGGTTACATGAACAGCGCGATAAACATCTAGAAGCGTGATGTCTTCGGGTGCTCTTCGCAATGAAGCTCCTCCAACGCCAGGACGAACGTCGACTAACCCCGCTTTTTTTAGCATGCCCATAATCCTTCGAATCACAACCGGGTTCGTATTTACGCTGCCTGCTATGAAATCCCCCGTCAATTCGCCCGGGCTAACCGCAATCAGGGAAAGAGTATGAACAGCCATCGAAAAGCGCGTGCTAATCTGCTTCATGTTTATCACCACCGTTGTAATCATTATAGTTACAACTTTTCGTTTTGTCAAACGGGATGGAACAGATCTGATCTCTGCTCCATCCCGTTTCTTTTTTTAAAGATTTAGAAGCTTGTAAATGACGGCTGCCGCTTGCGCGCGCGTCGCCGAAGCTTTCGGCTGGAAGCTGCCGTCCTCAAATCCTTGGATGATACCCGTTGCGAACAAGCGATCAACCGCCTCTTGCGCATAGGATGCAATCTTCTCCTCGTCGGAGAAGGTATGCCCAGAGGAATGGCTCGTATCGATTGCTAACCCGGCATACTGGAATGCGCGAGATAACATAACCGCCATATCTTCGCGGGAAATCTCTTCTTTCGCTCCGAAGCTTCCATCCGACTTTCCACTCACGATGCCAAGCCTGGAAGCCGTCGTTACGGCATCAAAGTACCATTCGTCCTGATCCACATCGGCAAAGCCGCTTTCATCCGAAGACTTCTCTTTCAACTGCAGCGCATTGAGGAGCAGCTCCACGAATTCGGCTCTCGTGACGGTACGCGATGGCGCGAAGCGATCTTGACCGACGCCTTGCAATACTTCCCTTGCCGCTAGCGATTCAATCATCGTGCGAGCCCACGCCGTTTGGTTCAGATCGGTGAACGATACGTCTACATAAGCTGCCGCATAACGTCCGCTCGATTCCGGCTGGAACTTCAGAACGCCTTGCTCGTATTTGGCGTTCTTCACAATTGCCAGTTCCCCGTTATCCATGATGCGGTATACGATCAATTGATGCGTTTTCTCCCCTTGTAGCGGAGTATAGTCAATTTCCACCGTAACCGGATGGCCCGGACCGAACGTTTGAACGTCCCTTCCATCAACTTTCATGTCGATATCGAATACGATATCCCCTTTGATTCGTTGCTTGGCCGAGTCCGCTATTTCCGTCTCATTGACAGAATGAATAGCAACTTCAACCGCTTGCGAGTCAGCCCCTATAACGCCCTCGTTAAGTTTGGCGGGGAATCGCACCTTTACTCTGCCCCACTTGACAGCCAGCTCCATATTGCCGGTATTGGCAGCCAACTCCTTCACAGGGATCACGATCGTTGTTCCTTCTGCTTCCGTTCCCGACTCCGACTTCACTTCAATCGTAATCGTATCGGATTTCGCCGACTTAATTGCTTGCGCGATATCCTCGGGGGAAAGGCTCACGACGAGCGTTCCATCCTCATTTGCCCTGCCGGTAGCTGTTATGGCTCCGTCCTTCACTTCGACAGGACCCTTATCCGGTTTAGGCTCGGGGGACGAATCGCCCCCGACGCTACCGTTGCCGCTGCTGCTGGCAATCTGTACGCTAGCTTGAACATTCGGAGTATAGGTTGCCCATTGGTCGCCTGTTTGACCGATCTTTATTTGATCCAGCGTAAAAGCGGCCGTACCTTTTGCCTTGGAGGTAAATTTAACTTTGCCTAATACGAGATCTCCATTGTCGCCTGCGGCATTGCCAAGCTTTGTATATACTGCCCGCAGATGTCCGCCATTTAACAATTCGGGATTCACTATCGTACTAAAACCGCTCAAATTCGTTGTGAACGAGCTGCCGACCGGTGTCACCAACGCAGAATCGAAGCTTAGATTAAGCTCGTAGGCTACCATGGCCTGAACGTTGCTGGCTCGAATCTCAACCTCGATTTGGTTCCCGACAGTTACTTTCGATTTAGAAACGGCGATATAAAAATCGGGTCCCTGCGCTGCGAATGATGCAGTTGGCCATAGGGTGCATAGCATTAGCATAACTAGTCCGATTGTCGATATTCTTTTTTTCAATCCATTGCACTTCCCTTCTAATTGCGTTTATCCCAAAATCAATGCTGCCAATGCACGCAAATCTTCAATGTCGATGGCGTTGTCATTGTTCAAATCCGCTTTCTTGTACAAGTCCCAATCGGCATCGGAATTGTTTTTTCCATAGTAGGACGCTGCCAATAGGGCCAAATCCCCAACCGCAATTACACCGTCGCCGTTCAAATCGCCTACCAGTCCGGAAATAACGAGTGCTTCAAAGGTTTCAACCGCTTCATTCAATTCAATTAGCGCTTGATTCACTTCGGATTGTGTCGCCGCGTTATCGTTTTGCACCTCAATCGCATTATCGATTGCCGTCTCCAGAACTGCCCTTGAGCCTGCCGGATATTGCCCTGCCTCGTTCCCCTCAACAGCGGAATCATGCAGGACTTGCGCATTCGCGATCGCTGCTTCCAAGGCTGTTTTCGAAACTGCCTCGATATCAAAATCGTAAATGATGTCATCCGTTACCTCAGTTTCAAGTCCTGCTCCGTTCGCTAAAATAACATTCGATAGGAACACGCTGCCGGTTGCGGCTTGATCCAGTTGCTTCGCCTTAAACTTCACTTTCAGAATATCGACAGGACTGCTCTGTCCTTGTTCCTCCAATAGATCAACCGCGGTAAATCTGATTTGTCCTGGCGTATCCGTATCCGCATCCAGGATGGAGAAACCTGCCTTCAACGGCTCGTAAGAAACAAACTCGATCTGCTCCGGATCATAATGAAAAGTGAAATCTTGCGCATATACGCTTTCGGTTACCGTATTTTGTCTCAGTGCAACGTCGAACTCTTGATTGAAAACAACGCTTCGCGGTCCCGATAAAAATACGGGAGTTGTCGCGGGGTGACTAAGCTCCAGAGCGTCCACCGCTGCTTGCAAAGCGTCCAAAGCTTCGGTAACCTGCTGCTCCGTCGCTGCTGTGTTATCGCGAACAATAATGGCCAGAATCAACGCTTGCTCGAGATCGCTCCAACTGGCTGCCGTATAATCGTCCTCGTAAAGCTCTTCAGCCGTCTCGATAGCCGCCGCCAAGGCTGTACGATCCACCGTAATGACATACGCTTTCTCCAGCACTTCGCTGCTTTCGCCGTCAACGACGGCAATGGCCTTAAGCGTTACTTCCCCGATAGGCAATGCAATCGATTCCGTATAAAGCGTACTGGAAGAGTCAGGCGTGCTTCCGTCCAATGTATAATAGATCTCCGCATCTTCGATCTCGTGAGTGAGCGACACTTGCTGCGGATAGAGATAAGCGCCCGATTCCAAATCAGCGCTTGGCAAGGTCACCTCTAACGGCTCGGCCGACTTGGCGTAGATTTCCACCTCGACGAGCCCGCTTCCCCAGCTGTTGCTTATGGCATTGTTGTTGACGCGCCTTACCTCGTTCACTTTGAGCTTCACGTACCGATAACTGCCGCTTAGCTTATCGGAATTGAATCCTGCCCATGTATTGGCATTGTTGTCGACGAGCTCCGTCCAGTTCGTATTATCGGTGGAGCCATATATCTGATACTTATGGTACATTTCCGAACCGTTGTATAGCCTGTAAGCTACGTCAATCCGCGATAAGTCGTAGATGTCCCCGAGATCAACCGTGTATTCGTAAGGACCGACTAACCCGCCGAAGAAATGGGTCGAATCGCCGGAAGTCCTTAAATTGTAGGCAATGCCGTCATTGGAGTATTCGATCCCGCCCACCGAGTCATTGTTCGTGATTGTCGCGCTCTTGCCTTGCGATACGAGCTGTACCTGCGGGAACTGTACGCTTCCGGTCGTCGCATTCAGTTTCCAGCCCGTCGTGTACGTAATCGAAGCTGTTTGCTCCGACTCGTCGAACGAAATCGGCAGCCACACGTAGCGCGAGTCGGACAGCTGTCCCGAGCGCCATCTGTCTCCCATGTAAACGTACGTATTTTCACCAGATTCATTGACTAATTTCATAATGTTGGTCGGCTGGCTGTAATACGTGCTGTTGTTGCCGAACGTGTATTTCTCAAGAATCAAACCGTTTTCTTTGACGGGAGTCCAGCCATTCGGATCTTTAAGATCAGCCGTATAGCTGATCGTTCCTTGGTTAGGCAGCCATCCCGATTGTCCCGAGGCAGCCATATAGTATCCGTCATCGCCGCGCACGACCGCCGGCGCTTCCCGTCCAACATCGTTGTAGAAGCTGTACGATTCGAATTCGACTGCTTTCGTTGCAGGGTCGCTGAAGTCGTAGGTCGTAAAGTCGACGTCCGTATACTCATCATTGAGTCGGTGAACCCTCATGGAATGTCCTTCCGCCGATACGAGATAAGCCGTGCCGTCATCATCGGCGAATACCGTGAAGTCGCGCGATAAATAACCCATTTGAGTCTCATCGTTTTGCACGCTTGTCGGAACCGATACCTTGACGCCGCTCGTCTTGTAATATTCCGAATCGGAGAAGATGCCTCCGTCGCTGCGCCAGTTGCGCAAAGTGCCGCCCGGACGCCAATGCCCCAGGAACGTGTACGGTCCTGCCGGAGAATCCGCGGTCGCTACCGCGATTTGACTGCTCGCGTAGCTGTTCGCCGTTTCCCAATGGCCATAGAGAACGTATTTACTCGTTTTTTCGTTGTATAGCAGCTTCGGACGCTCCCATTTGTTATCCAACAGACCGAATTCCGCGCCCTCTACCGTTTCGTTGAATGAATCGATAATGTCGCCTTCATAAGTCCAGTTGACCAAGTCGCGCGATGAATACAATGCCACGGCGTGGAAGACGGCGCTGTTATGAATTTTGTTTTCTCCCACCCAGTAATAGATCGGCTTGCCGTCGCCGGCAGTCTGCTGCAGGAAACCGCCGCCATGGGCTTGGATCGGATTTCCTTCGGTATCGTACCACGTTTCCCCGACCGGCACGCCTGCGGAGGAATAATCAACTACATTGCTCGGCTGAACGGTCAGTGCCCATTTGAAAGCTTCTTCGATCTGCAGCACTGCGCGGTCTACGATCCACTGCGTCGCGGAATTATCCGCCAATACTACCTCCGCGTTATCAAGCGCTCGCGTAATCTTTTTCCAAGTCGCGTTCACATAATTGGCTTGCACCGTATCTTTTTTATCGTCGTATTTTGCCTGGAGAGCCGATTTATCGATATGCGGGGTTCCATACACCGCCAGCTCAATAATACCGTCGGCCCAAGTCGCGACTTGTCCGTTATGCACGTTGATAATGTTGCTTACGGTTAAGCGGACATACCGGTAATGGCCGGTGTCGGTTATCGGATTCGTAACGAAGCCGACGACATTGTTGGCCGATCCGTCAACGAGCTGCGTCCAGCTCGACTTGTCGGCGCTGCCTTCCAGCTTGTAGCGATAGACGGCGTCCGAACCGAGCACCACGCGGGTCGTCAGATTAATTTCGGACAACAAGGCATTTTGCTCCAAATCAATGACGATATTGTAGCCAAGAGCGCTATGCTGCACGCGCGGCGCTGTCGCCAAGTCAGATCCGTCCGTCACTGCTTTCGCATCAAGTCCTTGGGAATCGGTCGCATTTTTCCCTAGGGAGAGATATTGTCCCGCTTGAACCGGAATCATCCCGTGGACAGGATCCAGATCCAACTGCTTGAACCAGTCGGCTGTCGCAATCCCGTCATGGAACACCATAGGGGCTAACCTCGCATAAGTGCCCATCGGATCCTTATAATTCGTTGCATACTGCGCTCCCCAGTGGAAACCGTTCTGAGCGTAGGCGACTTGTCCGCTCGTCCCCGTCCACTTTCCTACTCCATTGGCTTGGGTAGCGAAGGAAGAACCATTCCCGATCGGTCGAAGCGGCGTCCACTCCCCGTCTAAAGAAACAGCTGAAGCGTATTCTCCCTGGCTCGGATACCAGCCGTTGGCCGTGGAGCCGAAGAAATAATAACGTCCTTCGTGCTTAACGACAGTAGGCGATTCTTTATGCTTATCTACGAAAACCGTATTTACGATTTCAACGGGCTGCTCCCAACCCGAGTCTAATTTGAGAATCGCGATATCGCTGTTATTGCGCGTGGCGAACAAAATATACGCCGTTTGGTCATCGTCCACGAAAATCGACATGTCCCTCGAATCGTTGTCAAACGGACGACCTCTGTAAGTAGAAGCAAAGTCGCCGCCGCCCGGAGTAACCGAGCCGATGAAGATATGCGCCCTCGCATAGCCGCTGCTTGCTTCCTCGTGGGCGGTCAAAATCACTTTGCCCGTATTGGGATTCCATGTATACCCGGCGCCTTCTACCCGCATATCCTCGAAAGAACCAAGCAGGCGATCGTTGCCGTAAGTTCGTCCATCGATTCCAGTCATCTCATAGATGCCGGTCGTTACAATGCCCGTTTCTTCGTTGGTCGATGCTCTATACGCATAGTGGTACCACGTATCGCCGACTTTCACCCCGTAGGTATCGCCTGCGCCCAGACTGTCCGCTCCGTTATAGTTGTTCTTCTTCTTCGTGATTGCCAAAGGATCGTACGAGAACGTATGCACCGTATTGGTATCGGCTAGTCCCACTTGGGCGCTGCCGCTGATCGCCTTGACGGTATATACGTAATCTTGATCTGCTTCGAGACCATAATCGTCCATCGTATCGCCCGTCGTCCGATCGATCAATTTATTGCCCCGATACACTTCGTAATAGCTTGCTCCCGCGATCTCCGGCCAAGAAACTTTGACGTTATTTACCGTTGTCTGGCCGTCCAATCTGAACGCGTTCGCTGTAGCCGACCACTGACTGCCGTAATAGTTAACGGTCACGGTTTCGCTGCTGTTTCCGTTCGGAGCTATGGCGGCCGCTTTAACCGTCGCGCCGCTTACCACTTCAAAGGGGCCCGTATACGGCGTGCTCTCCAGGGTAGGCTCCGTTCCATCGGTCGTGTAATAAATAAACTTGTTGCCTGCCGGATGAGAAATCGTAACGGGACCATAGATTTGTCCCGAGGCAGGCGATATTCGAGGCAAAATATTCGTCACTCTGTACTCGATAAGATCATCCTGCGTGAGCGCTTTGTTGAAAATTTGGTAGTTATCGATCAAACCCGCGTAATATTCGCCCGAGCCCCAGTTGCCTTTCCCGATCTGGAGGATGCCGCCAGTCGCCGTCAAAATATTCGTCAAGCCGTAGCTGCTTGCCACGGTTGATTTAAGCTCGCCATCGATATAAATTTTGCTGTCGGCCGCCGTGAGCACCACATCCACATGTTTCCACTCCGTGCCGCTGCTTCCTTGCGCGCTCGCCGGACGCGTGCCGCTGTTAGAATAACGTTCCACGGTTAAGGAAGACGTTCCGTCAATAATGGCAACGTAACGCTCGTTCTGGTACGTCTGCGCCGTCGTGTTCGGGGCGGCGAAGAACGTCCAGCCGCTGCCTCCGGCCGTCTTGCTGTCATAAGAAATCGTCAGCTCGCTAAGTCCTGCTAGGAGCGGCGATCCATCCGTTTTGGTTGCATTCAGCCAGAAGCCGCTGCTTATATTGGCTGCCTTGCCGTTGCCTTCAAACGAATCGGCATAACTTGCCGTGCCTTGAGCAGCCGCTTTCGCTCCTCCCCCCACAAGCCCGTTAGTTGCGTCGTCGAAATTAAAATTGGCGATGATCATATCGCCGGCATCATATGGCGGTACCGTTACGTTGTAGGACTGGCTGTAATCAAACCAATTCATCGTCAACGTTACATCCTGTGGAGTCGTACCCTTTGCCGGGCGCGTCACCGTGCCTGTGCTTGCGTCGATCACGGCGTTGTCGCTTGAGGTCCAGGTCAGATTGGCATCGCGAACGAGCGATAGATTGCCGCGAACGGCCTGACCATCTGTCAGCGGCTTCAAAGCGAGCAAGTCGTTCCATGCAAAGCTCCGAATTTCACTCGCCAAAACAAGCGCGTCATCCCCATCCAGAACATCGTTGAACACGCGAACATCGCGGTAGTGCGAGTCCAGATTGGAGAAAGTGCTGATCGTGCGGTTGAGACGGAATTGCCCGTTGCCGATCTCGTCGGCCCCGATTCCGTTCGATGCTACCTCCGCTGCCTTTACCCCGTCAACCCAGACAATCAGCTTGCCTGTGCCGGCCGTACCGTCCAGTGAAATGGCATAGTTGTGCCACATATCGACTGCCGGTGCCRGGAATGACGCCACTACGGAATCCGTCCCGTTCCGCTTCAGGACGACGGCGGCCGTGCCAGTGCCGTAGTAAGGCCTGAGGGTAATATTGGTATCATTGCTAGCGCCATAGGAAAAAAGCGTATTTTGCGCAGTAGTTGTACGAGTCTGTGTCTTGTTCAGCTTAATGTCCAGCGAAAAAGACAGTTTTCTTCCCGTTACGGGTGTTCCCGGATTGGTCCCCGCTATATGTCCATTATTCGCGTTCCCCGGATTCACTAAGGAAACATAATCCGTGCGCCAGACTACTTCGCTGCCGCTCAAGCTCTGGCTCGCATTAAGCTTGTTCGTATATTGATATGTACTATTGAGCGGGTAATGAGCCACCATGCCCGCCAGCTCGTCCGCTTCGGCCGCGCCGACTTCATGCAGCGGCGGCAACGTGCTTAAGACTATGCTCAATATGAACAGCATAAGCATTTGCCTTCTAAGCTTTTTCCTAGCATTTTTCCATCGTCCAGATTTCATAATCATTCTCCTCGTTTTGTTTTTTCCCCGCGAAGGCCGGGATTTTGACTACGGACGCTTACCTCCAACACTCAACTGAAAGCGTTTGCAAATATAATGCTAGCAAATATGCCGTTCGCAAATATAGTGAATATATAGAAATTGGATATACAAATCTTACTTTTAGCGAATGAACAAATGAGGCACGAGTGAACAATACCGTTGAACTTTTTGTTGACTAATGCGGATAATGCGGGAAAATAAAGTTTTTTAACTAATATCCAGTAAACTCAAGCATTTTCGATATTTCAAAATCGACGACAAATAAATTAAAGTTGTTAAATGGATCGATTTTCGTCAACAACTCGGCTGAAATTGTGAAAATAAAGTTGTTTAATATGTTATTTATTGAAGTGGGAGCCTGATCATCACCTTTACAAGGAAGAAAAGCTAAAAAACGCTTAACTTTGCATGAGCAAAATTAAGCATTTTTTGTATCTCGGGTTCAAACTCAAGTTAAATAGACTACTAAATCTAATCACTACTATTCCTACACCTTAGCCGCCGTTTCGAGTAGCCCTCCAGCAGGCTGCTCAAACCATTCGCCGTTTGGCAGCACGAATGTGAGCGGGATTCCTACCGGTCCACAATTACTGCTGCCCAAATTACGACAATTGTTAAACATTACATTATTGTCTTTATCTCTTACTCCTCCTCAATAATTGTTACACCCTACCGTTCAAGACTATACGTCTCTCCTGATTGTATCTCTCTCGTACGATACTCGTCGTAGTAGGCCACTCCATATTACTGCTTACTCAATTATCTCTCCTCTGTTGATAGTGTTATAAGTTATTGCGGTATTGGTTTGGTGTCATACCAGCATGTTTCTTAAATACCTGGAAAAAGTACTTCTCATCCTGATACCCGGAGTCGTGTGCGATATCCGATATCCGGAGGCTTGGATCCTTAAGTAGACGGGATGCATACTCGATGCGAATGCGATGAAGATATTCAATGAAGCTTGTCTGTAACTGCTGCTTGAACAAATAACTGATATAACCCGGCGTAACATATACCTCACGGGCAACAGACTCCCGGCTGATATCGAGGCGGAAATGTTCATGAACATAGACTAATATCGATTCAAACAGCTTATTGCCATTTTTGCGTGCGGTCAGCTGTCCAGCTGTCTTTAGTGCCGTATCCGTCAGCGTCGCCATGATATGCTCGAGCCCTGAACGGGCCATCATGCGGGTAATTTCATCCAGACCGTTACCAAACACCTCCATTACATTAACATTACGTGCAATGCATTCCCGATAGAGAGCGAAGTAAAGCGCATAGATCGAATTAATGACATTTTCCTTCGATGAACTCTCCGGATGCAAGGAGGTCAGAAAATCCTGTAGACTGCTGCGGATTGCGACCTCCTCCCCTTTAACAACAGCCTGAAGTACAGCCTTCTCACTCTCCAACGGGTAGGATGTATGAGTAAAATCCTCTTCCTCTGCGGCATCCAGGTAATCGATAATTTTTGCGTTTCCCTCATAAAATTTGGCATTTAATGCTTTCTCCGCTTCGAGACATGAAGAGCGGAAATGTCGGATATCCMGGTCGAAGCTGCCAATACCTACCGAGACCGTAAATTTCAAATAACCTTCCRCATTTTGCTGAATGGCTTCCGCATATGGAAGGAGCATCTTCGTATCCAGCCATTCCTCTGCGTTCAAGAGCAGTACCACGTCATCGTTATGTTCGAAGGCAGCGCAACGGCATAAGGTAGTGAATGTTTCCTCGGCGATATTTTTGAGTCCATACTTGAAGAGCTCGATATCTAAATTGCCGTACCTCTGTTGAACGAGATGAAGATTATCGATCTGTAAGATTAATGCTCCAAAAAACGGTAACGGAAAGGAGATGTCGCTTAGCTTCAAATTGCTCAGTAGTCGTTCGTAAGGTGGATTCTTAGTCAGTGCTAATCGGTTGAGTGCGTACTCCTTTAGGAAGGGGAAGCTTTCCCGAAAGCCACTGCGAATTCCTTCCAGCTTCTTATTCTCGTGCCTTTCTTTTGCAATCTCTTCCGTCAGCTTGATGACCAGATTAAGAATCTCGTGTCGACGACTTGGCTTAAGCAGATAATGAGCAACACCGGAAGCCATCGCTTTCTGGGCGTATGCAAACTCGTCGTGTCCGCTCATAATGATGCATTTCACAGTAGGATATGACTTGGAAACATGCTGAATCAGTTCCAATCCGTCCATTATCGGCATTCTGATATCCGTCAACAGTATATCGACGTCCATGCCCTCCATAATCTCAAGCGCCTCTGCACCATCCCGTGCCTCCCCAATTATCTCGATCTGGTGAGCAGTCCAATCAATAAGCATTTTTATGCCAGTACGAGCTCTCTCCTCATCATCTACTATAAGCAGCCGATACATGTTCTTCACTCCTCCCCCATCGATAAAACCGTGGGTATAAAAAGTTGTACCCGCGTGCCTAGTCCAGGTTTGCTTTCGTAAATCAACTCGAAATTGTCCTTATAATAATGCTTCAGCMGTTCTTGGACATTGCGGACGGCGTAACCACTTGTATCATGAGTGACGTTTACATCGTTTTCATTTGTCAGCTCAGTCAACCTGGCCAATTCCTTATCACCCATCCCTAATCCGTTGTCTTCAATGATAAACCTAAGACGCTCACCTTCCCGAGTACCCGTCACACGAACGAAGCCGCCTCCCCGCTTTCGTTCAATGCCGTGAACGATGGCATTCTCAACAAACGGCTGTATAATTAGTTTTAAAATGACATACTCACCAAGATCAGGAGAAATATCAACCTCATACTCGAGCACATCGCGAAAACGCATTTTCTGCAAAGAGAGATACAGCTCAAGAAGCTCTTGCTCCTTTGCCACGCTTGTAAAGCTTTTGCCGCGGTTGAGACTTAAGCGAAACAGACGTGACAAATTAATAATCATCTCGCTGATCTTCTCCTGTCCTGCGGATTCAGCTTCCCAAAAAATCGTATCCAGCATGTTGTACAAAAAATGCGGATTGATCTGCGCCTGCAGCGCTTTGAGCTCTGCTTCTTGCTCTCTGAGTCTAAGTACATAAGCATCGTCGACCAGCGTCTTAATGTTCTCTACCATATTGTTGTACCCATGGGTCAGATAGCCGATCTCGTCCTCGTATTTGACTTCCACTTTCTCATCAAATTGACCATTCTGGAAACGGCGCATCGACAAAAGCAGGTTTTTGATAGGAGCGGTCAGGAAAGAGGTAAGCAGCAGCATAATTGGAATGCTCATAACCAGCCATCCCGCAATCAACAACACTACAAACTGCTTGATAGAATTAAGCTCCTTCGTGAGCGTATGAAGTGGTACAGCATAGAGATATTGCCAGCCGTTCTCACCCTTACTGTAAGTCAGAAGAAGGCTCTCCCCGTCCAGCTTAACAACCTTTGAACCCGATGTGGGTATGACCGCACGAATGGCTTCGAGCTCAGATTGATCACCTTTGTAAAAGGATTTCCCGGCCTCGAGAAGAGGAGTGCTAGTTGAATCCAAAATGACAATCCCATGATCCTTATCGTACAGGTTAGCCAGGTACTGTGCTTTGATCGTTTCCTGATTCACGCCTACAAAAATAAACCCGATTGTATAACCGTTATTTATATTCCGGACAATCCGGGTCATTCCGATCTTTTCCTTCCGATTGTTTTGAATAAACACGTTATCCGTAGACAACGGAAACCAGAGAGGTGCTCCGCGCAAGTCGGAGGTCTGCTTGTAAATCTGGTTAACTTTAATCTCCTGAATGGTTCCTGAACCGCTGCTGTCATCGGTTGCAACTTGGAACAGAGGCAGCCCATCCTTGCCATATAAGGCTACATAGTCGAAGTTGCCTGTTAGCAGCATTTGATTCATTAATGTAGTAGTTGATCCATTATAAAGTCTAGGATCTAGTGTACCTTCTGATGGACGTACCTCCATCTGGAGCGTCGACTGAATATAAGGATCCATAGCAAATACAGTCACCCAATTCGAAATTGCTTTTTGCATCGACTCCATATTATTCTCCACGACCCTGACAACTCCAATATTGGTCGAGCTGACCTTGTTTACAATTTGCGTTTTAGACGTTTGGATTGCATAATACCCCAGTAGAGCAGAAAAAACTGTCATAAGTAGTGCGAACAGAATGATAACTTTAAACTTTAAGTTTAAGTTGAAATAAGCGCGCAGCATGAGCGATCACAAGCCTTTACTTTGCTTTTTTTTTTTAATTTTAATCTTCATTTGTAGCAATCACAATGACTTTGACCTAGTTTTCGACAAACGTCTACCTTTGTCTTTTTTTCTCTACTGACCATCCATTATTCCAGTTGGTATGATCACTCCAAGGCAATACAGATTGCTCAGTTCCTAAATTTCAAATCAGGGGGATTAACTATGAAGAGATACTCCAAGTGGGCGCGCGCGTCCATACTAACGCTAGCAATAGCATCCGTTGGTTCACTTGCCGCATGTGGCAGCAACAACAATTCGAACACAACGGACACCAGCAGCGGAAACGGAAGCGTTGAGAGCAAAGTAAGCCTTCGCTTCTTCTCCAACCTGCCGGACCGCAAATCCGGACAAGGACTTGCTGAACAAATGGTTATTGATGGCTACATGAAAGAGAATCCCAACGTCAAAATCGATGTAGAGACGCTTGCGGAAGAGCCTTTCAAAAACAAACTTAAAGCGTACATGTCCTCCAATGAACCAATTGATATTACCATGGTTCACGGCGGAGCCGAGCTTAATACTCTCGTGCAAGCCGGTTATGTTACTGAACTTGATCCGAAAGCGTATGAAGGCGAGCAATTTAACTTCTTGCCTGGTGCATACAAATCGTTCACTTTTAACGACAAGCTATACGGCCTGCCACGCAACAGTGACTATGAAGTCATTTATTACAATAAGAAACTGTTTGAAGATAACGGTGTGAAAGTACCAACTACACTTACCGAGTTACTTGATGCAAGCAACGCGTTCCGGGATAAGGGAATTGCTCCAATGTCGATTAACGGTAAAGATCTATGGAGCTTTGGCGAGATGTATCAGAACCTCGTGCTGCGCTACAGCGGCAATCAAAATTTGATTCTCGATGCCATCGACAAGAAAATTAAGTTTGCAGATGACGAGAGCTTCCTAAAAGCAGCTCAATATCTCGCTGATGTTCGCGACAATAAAATGTTCCAGGATTCCTTTATGACGGCTGACTACGGTGCATCCCAAAACTTGTTCTCGCAAGGCAAAGCGGCTATGTGGTACATGGGATCATGGGAAGCTGGAATGGCGACTAACGAGACTCTGCCTGAGGAGTTCCGTCAAAATCTTGACGTTTTGAAGTTCCCTATTGCCGAAGACGGTAAAGGCACAGTGGATGATCTGCTTGCTTGGAACGGCGGCGGCTATGCGCTCGTTAGTAGCTCGAAACACCCAGAGGAAGCAAAGAAGTTCTTCGACTACCTAATGAGTGCAAATCAATGGGCGAAGACAGCTTGGGATACTGGCGCAGCCGTGCCTGCTCAAAAATATGAATTGACTGGCACCGAAAGTGATGTTCAGAAGAAGTTGACTGACATTCTGGTCAATGCAGCATCAACATCCGGCGCTTCTGCCATCGACTACGGTACACCGAAGTTTAAGGATGATTCCCAGAACGCTTTTGGCAAGTTCTTCTCCAGCAAACAGACACCAGAGGAACTGCTTAACGAGCTCCAAACAGCGGTGGACACCMAATAATCGCATAACAGGAATCGGATAAGGACAGGTTGCTCCTGTCTTTATCCCTTTCTAAAGGATGGAGAGATTATCATGCATCGAGTGTTTAAAAACAAAATAGCGATTTTTTTATTCGTAGCACCCGGTATGCTGCTGTTCGCGCTTACCTTCCTGGCTCCGATACTGGTCAGCGGCTACTATTCCTTCACCGATACGCTTGCTCCGGGCACGAGCGTAAAGATGGTCGGCTTCGACAACTATACAAACCTGCTCTTTCATGACGAGAAGTTCTGGCTGGCTCTTCGCAACGCCCTTCTTCTTGGGATTGGCTTTATCGTGTTGCAGCATCCTATTTGTATTTTCTTCGCGATTCTGCTCGACCGGCTTGGAGGCAAGGCAGAGAAGATTTTCCGCACAATTTTCTTTATCCCTTGCGTCATCTCGGTTGTCGTTATTTCAAAAATGTGGCTCTCCCTGCTTGATCCTACCTTCGGCATGTTGAACAAGTTGTTGGATCTTGTAGGCCTCGATGCCCTGAAGCATGCTTGGCTTGGCGAGAGTAGCACTGCTCTTGGCTCCATGCTGTTCATTCTGATCTGGGCAGGCTTTGGCTGGGGTCTATTGTTCTACTATGCAGGCGTTAAAGGGATTTCCGAGGATCTGTACGAAGCTGCACAGCTCGACGGCGCTTCCGGCTTCAAGATGCATCTAAAAATTACGGTTCCTCTCTTGAAACCAGTTATTGCCGTACAATTCACGCTTGCCATTATTACCGCATTGAAACAGATGGAGACCGTCTTCCTTACAACGAACGGAGGGCCTGGCGACTCTACGCAGTTCCTTGCTGTATACCTGTATAACAAAGCATTCTCGGCAAGCCAATACGGTTATGCCAATGCGATTTCTATTTTATTTATAGTCGTATGTCTGCTTGCAACTTATCTGAGCAACCGTCTTACTCGCAGCGATGCGACAGACTTCTAGGAGGGCGACACACATGATAGCACGTAAAAAAACGGCAATCTGGATTTTCTTCCTGATCGTCGCCGTAGGACAGTTATTCCCTCTCATCTGGCTTGTCGATTTCTCCTTTAATTCGAGTGCCGACTTCTATTCCAATAGCATACTGAAATGGCCTAGCTCGCCGCAGTGGCAGAACTACGTGAATGCCTGGGTGGATGGGAAATTTTTAAAATATCTTTTTAACAGCTTGTTCATCTCCGTCGTGACGATCCTGCTGACGGTAGGCTTATCGCTGACATTGTCCTATGCATTTATCCGCATGCAATGGAGGTTGCGTACACTGCTTTACACGATTTTGCTCTTAGGCATTATGATTCCTATTCATGCAACCTTGCTGCCGAACTTCGCGATCTTTAAGGAGCTTGGATTGACCGATTCATATCTGGGCCTTATCCTTCCTTATACAGCTGTATCCGTTCCGCTTGGAACATTTATGCTTAGCGGTTTCCTGAGAAGCATTCCGAAGGAGCTAGAAGAATCAGCTGTCATGGACGGGTGCAGCATTTACCGGATCGTATTCCAGATCATCGCGCCATTGCTTAAACYAGCGCTTGTTACGGTTGTTGTCACGACATTCCTGAATTGCTGGAATGAATTTATTATGGCTTCGACATTCTTGAGCAAGGATGCACTTAAGACACTTCCGTTCTCTGTAATGAACTTCACCGGCCAGTATTCTTCCGATTATGGCTCACAGTTTGCGGTTATGGTGCTGACGTCGATTCCGGCGATTATCATCTACGCGATATTTAATGAACAAATCACGAAGGGGGTAACCGCCGGCGCTGTCAAAGGATAATGCGAATACGAATAAACCATCATTCAAATTCGAATGATGGTTTATTTTCGTGTTAAAACAATGACATGTATGTTTAATCCTTACTTTTTTTATTGGATACAGGTTAGTTTTTTTGCATCCTAACAGTACAATTCTGATATTCTTCAGTTTCAAATCTCAACTACGTGATCCTGGGGTCATTCCTATTATGACGTCCTTCACCATTATTTTCAGATGCGTTTGGCGGCCCAAGCTCGCGAAAACCTTGTGCTGGAGCATTTCATAATAGGAATACTACCTCGTTTATATACAAAATAAAAGAAGCCGCTTAATATGCGACTTCTGTTGTACATTCTTGTCGTCCCACAGTGGTTAGATATATTTATTGATTCGCTTCATGAAATCAGACTGCTTAACAACGGGCAGTGCTCAGTTTATAGTCTCTGAATAATTGCTTTAGCAATCTGTCCTTGCCTGATTTTTCTACCCCTGTTGCCCGTGATCGACGATCCTTAAGATCATCGTAACGGCCTCTGCTCGATTCGCTGATGCAGAGGGATCAAACTTGTTGTTTGCTCGTCCCTTTACAATTCCCTCTTCAACTGCCACAATTACGAATGGCTTAGCCCATGCCTGTATTTTGTCTGAATCGGCAAAAGTAAGTGTTCCAGTTTTTGCCGCTTTAAATTTCAGCGCACGTGTAGCAATTACCGTCATTTCTTCGCGCGTAACCGGAAGGTTCGGCCTGAAAGTCCCATCTCCATATCCCTTTATCCATCCCTCATCTACAGCTTTTGACACATATTCCTTCGCCCATGCGCCAATTTTATCAGCATCCTTAAAGGCAGTAGCAGAATTAGCTGTAGCTGTATTATCTGACAAATGTAAAGCTCGAGCCAACATAGTAACGTATTCTGCGCGGGTGACCTTGCGAAGCGGTTTAAACGTTCCGTCCGGATAACCGTACACGAAACCAAGAGCTGCGGCCCTAGTAATGTCCGGCTTCGCCCAATATTCATCAGGTACATCAGTAAACGTAATTTCAGTCGAAGCTGTACCTGTAACGGATACTCTCACATCAGTTTTGAATTCACTCGCTGTCAGACTCTTGCTCACCGTCTTGACTCGGGTCAATTTGACATTCGATATGCCCATATTGATTACTTTGAATTTCAGAGATGCTACGTCGGAGGATCCGTTGATACCCGCCGTAGTAGCACCTACTTTAGAAAAGGCATACGTAACAATGCCTCCTTTGACAATCGGGTCTATCGCGAATCCGTTCCCAAGTGAACTAGTTGCACTRATAAACTGCAATATATCTGAAGAATAAGCCATATTCATTTCGTATCCAAACAAATCTTGCAAATCGTTGCCATGAACGACAACACTGAACTCATCACCAACTTTAGGAGTAGAAAGACTTACAGAGATCGAAAAGCTCGGCTTGTCTGCGGCAAACGCAGTACCAGGAAGCAAAGCTAATAACAACATCATCATCACAAGCATTACCTGTATAATTCGTGATGTCATGGCTATTGTACCATCCTTTCAGAGATAACGAGAAGAAGACAGCAGGCTGTCTTCCCCCTAATCTTTATTTTCATTAAATTACCAGTTGAATATTTTGAGTGCCAGCCATACGATATCTTCAATATCAATTTTTCTGTCGTTGTTGAAGTCGTTTTGCTTAACGAGATTCCATCCAGCATCGGTTGATTTCATGCCATAGGCTTTGGCAACAAGGGCCAGATCGCCTACAGTAAGCTGATTGTCACCATTTGAGTCTCCGCCTACGGAGGTGATGACAGCGTTTTTAAAGGTTTGCATGGCCTCATTCAATGCCGTAGCCGATTGTTGAATATCCACTCCGGTTGCATTATCGTCATTGAAGACACTCAATGCTTGATCGATTTCCGTACGTAGCAACCTCTTCGACCCTGCCGGATATTGGCCGATCCGTGTACCCTCTACAGCGCTCGAGTAAAGTGCTTCTGCTTCAGAGATCAAGCTCTCCAGTGCGCCTCGATCGATAACGTTAATCTGCACGCTGTAAGTAGAACCTTCAATTGTGGTTTCCTGGCCTTGTTCATCACCAATGACCGCATTAGAAATGGAAATATTCGATATTCCTGCTTCTGCATTTTTCTTTGTTTTAAACTGTAAATTAGCCATATTCCCGTTTGGATTGGTTTGAGCATCGCCAAACCGGACAGCCAAGAATCGAATCTTACCATTTTCGGCATCTGGCTGTTGACCAACAATCCGGTATTTGCTCTCGTCAATTGAATAAATAGAGATGAAGTCCATCTTAGTTGGATCATAAGTTACGGTAATATCCTCAGCGAGAACGCTCAGCCCAACCACGCTTTCTAATCCGTATTTCACATCCAGTGACGCTCCGGCATTCACCTGCACCTGTCCCGTCAAGATGCCGGTAACATTATCACCTGTAGGAGGTGTGCTGTCGGCAGAAATCGTAGAAACCAGTAATTCAGGATCTTTGAATACCAAATATACATCATGGGTACCAGTTACGTTATTCTCAAAATTTGCGGCAACATTAACATAACCTAATTCTGTTACACCAACATCAGAACTTCCCAAATTATAATTAGTTGGCGATGTTACTGGCACTTCAGCAACGGCAAGTAAAGGGCCGTTAGGCAAATCCAAATGAATCTCAATATTACCTGCAGCATCTTTTGAAGCCACCGAAAGAGTAAGCTTCGTTACCCCTTCGAGGTTCACATTCTTAATGCCAGCCCAAGCGCCTTCTTCCTTTGACATGACCGAATAAAATCCCGTTGTAACGTTATCAGCCTTCAATGAGTCCATAGTTCCTTGTCTGGAACCTTCACGGTAAGTCAGATTGGATGTTGCAAAGCTATTGGCGAATACGTCGATAGGTGTTGTTGCAACATCCAGCGAGCCCAAATCTTCTCCGTTTAAATAAGCTTCCTTATTGAATTTAATATCTTCAGATGATTGACCAACAGAGAACGTATAATCTCCGGTGATGACAGACATCTTGGATTTATTCGTATTCCAAATCGCAAAATCTATAGGATCAACTTCCAACGTAACCGTCTCTGTCTCTCCTGCATTTATGGCTATCTTACCGAACGAGACGAGTTGCTTTTTTGGTACGTGAGAACCGTAGGGAGCGTTGTTTGCGCTTACATAGAGCTGTACGACCTCCGAAGTGTTTACGCTGCCAGTGTTAGTAACATCCATCGTAACATCGAACTTTCCATCTGTTGTTTGTATTGTACTAGGAATTTTCAAATTGCTGTATCCGAACGTGCTGTAACCTAAACCATAACCGAATGGATAGGTTACTTCGGCGTCAGTGTACATGTACGTTAGATGGGTATCGGCAGGGTCGGAATTATTGAGTTCATACTTAAATGCCGGGTCGATATCCTCAAGCGCCAACAATTTAGTGCCGGTGGAAGCAAGATTTCTCTCAACTCCTTCGCCGATTGAATTCTGCGTAATGGAGGGTAAAGCGCTCATGTCGTCATACCAAGTCGTCGTAAGTCTGCCTGTAGGGGCATAAYCTCCGTACAGCACTTGGCCCAGAGCATAGCCGTCGTATTGTCCGGCATACGGCTGATATAAGACTGCCGCAACTTGATTGTTATTTTGAATCTCTTTCATGAGAACCGGCGAACTTGTCTTTAATACAACGACTGTCTTACCCGGATACTTAGCGGCGACATTAGCAACAAGCTCATATTGCTCTCTGCCAAGATCCATGTCGATTCTATCGGCACCTTCGCCTTGGCTGTGCCTCGTAGCTGCCCCAACGACAACAACAGCATAGTCATGATTTTGGCTTACCGCTTCGCCAGCATCCTCGATTTTCACTTCCTTAAAGAGGGTTGTGTTAGTACGGAACCTGTCCGCACTCGCAACAAAGGAACCTTCCGTCCCTCTAGCGCTACCTAAAACATCCGTCTGACCTACTTCCCCCGTAGCTGGATTTGTAAGATTAATATACCTTGCAGCATTGTAGTATTGTGTCTCGAAGAGAGATGAGAAGGATGTACTGTACGCATTACCCACATACCGTACTCGGTTGTCAGGCTGATATTCTCTACGGACTACACCGACAGGTCCAGGTGCCGATGCAAAGCCGGAGGTCATCCCCGAAACTTCGAAGTTGCCCGCCGCAGCTGTGGTTAAGGAAGGACCGATCTGCAGCCATCTACCGTTTTGTGCTGTGATCGCATTGTCCATGACACGTAAGCTGGCGCTATCCGCTTGTCCAAAAGGATAGACTTCGAAAACCGCGGTTTGGCTCGACCCTAGAGTATCGCTTGTTGCAGTCACTGCATTGTTGGCAGCTGCAGACAGATACTTGCCGTTACTTGCTTGAATCGCAATTTTCTTTCCGCCTGAAGTATACGGCACCACATCTTTTCCACTTACCGCCTTTATACCGCCAAGTGGGGACAAGCCCATGTTCGTGCCGATCGGTGGCGTCCTTAGCGCGTAAGTCGTTCTATAACGAGTATCTGCAAGACCTCCAGTGACAATTACATCTGAAGACTTGGAAAGCGGCAGGAGGTTATTGTCATTCTTTAGGAGCACTACGCTCTCCTGAGCCGCTTGAAGGGCAATTTCTTGGTGTGCCGGCACATTGGAATTGTAGCCTGATCCAACCGAGACATCCCCGTTGTTTTGCCAGATTTTATCTGCAAATGGATAGTTTTTTGGCAGATTATTCTCATCCCTCTCGTTCAAAACACCATTTCGAACAAGTACAGAAATTTGATCTTTTGCAATTTCTACAAAGTCGTCAGCAATTATACCGTACTTTCCACTCTGAATAGCATCAATCAGTGCAATATGGTAGTCATGAATATTCGGATAAGCCACAGTGATGTTAAAGCTTCCGGAAGAATCTGCCAAAATCTGCCAAATAATTTGGTCAACGCGATACGGAACGTACTGTCTTTCATACCCGTTGCCAAAGTCACCGGCCAACGCCATTCGTCTCTCCGCAGTGTTATCATTCAAAGTATAAACACGGGTTGGAGAAAGTTCCTTAACGTAATTGATCAATGGTGAAACAACGTTTGGCACCCCATTGGTACRTCCAAAGGAACCCATAAAAGCATTGAAGGCACCTTCTGAAAAGCCCTTGAAAGCACTACGCGCCTGATACTCCATAATTCCACGAACGCTGGTATAAGTAGACCCCTCACGGCGCAGCCACTGAGCAGCGTAGTTCGTAAAGTGCTTGGTATCAACAAAGGCCTTTTGCCAGAATCYATTATCGCTTTCAGGCAACGTGTTCCCGCTGATCCCCTGTGCGTTAAGTGTGGACATCACAGAGGCAAAGTATGGATCCTCTGCGAAACTTTCGTCGATTCGTCCGCTCAGCGGGTTCGTTCGAATATCCGTGATCGCCGCTGAGATCATAACATTAACAGCGCTCAAGTATTCATCCGAACCATTTGTCGTGTTAAACTGAGTTGTATTTAACTTTTCATTCCCCATTACAGTACCCATCTGGTAAATTAGATCCTTGTTCCAAGACTGTCCCATGCCAATAACAGAAGGGAGATCTGTAGAAACCCCCTGTACCGCATCTGTAAAGTTCGAAGAACCAGGAATTCTCTTTCCGGCATTCGGATTGTCCCAGCTTACCGTCTGTCCCCTTTTGGAACTGTCTTCATAAGTTGAACTGAATGTTGCACTCTCGCGGAGAAGATAGTCGCCACGACCATCCAAGGCATACTTAAGCATTCCATCTAAACCGACATAGTCCATATATACATCAAGATACTGCTCGAAATGATCCGGGTTTCCGTCAAACAGTGGCAATCCCTCGTACGGATCGCCTACAGGTGCCGTCTTAAACAGAATGGGTTCATCCGCTGCTTTGACTGGGGGAGAAAATAGGAATGAAGTTGCGATTACAGAACAGGCAAGCAGACTCGGTAATATTTTTTTTAAGTACATCTTCATGGATCTTTTTTCTTTTGTTATACCCATACATGATCATCCTCTCTTTTTTTGGTTAGGACTACTTTGGAACAAATCACTTCGCCGTCCTGAAAAACAATTCCCTTATAAGCCTTCACCCCATTAACCTTTTTTATGTAAGCGCTTTACAATTTGGATTATCACTTATAAACCCTTACTTGGTCAGTAGAGAAACAGACAATAAGGTATACAATTATCAAATATAGGTAATTAATTTAGTGCAAAACAGAAAAACTTACCGATAATTCCAAAAACTTAACCGTTACTGAATTTCAAATTGCGACCCCAATCATTATGTAATCAAAACATTAAGGTTAATATCGTAAAACGACCGTTTTTCGGCTATTCCCGAAAAACGGTCGTTTAAAGAGAGATTAAAGCTCCAACATATTGAAGACAGCCTTCGCTGCTTCTGCGCGGGTCAAGTCGGCCAAAGGTGCGAATAAACCACCATTTCTGCCGTTTACAAGGCCCAATTTCGTAGCATTAACTACATAAGGCTTGGCCCATTCTGAAATGACTGCTGCATCAATGTAAGATTCTACCTCCGCTGTTCTGATCTGGCCATTCATTGTCTCGTAAGCCTTTGCCAACATAACGGCCATTTCTTCCCGCTTGATCGTTCCTTGCGGATCGAATGTGGTATTACTTTTGCCTTTAACAATCCCCGTTTGGTAAGCAATAGCCACAACTTCCGAGTACCATGCATTACTTGGCACGTCTTCAAATGGATGCTCGCCCACTTCCGATAATTGCAGCGCCTCTACAAGCAACTTAGTAAACTCGGCTCGCGTAATCGGTCTATTCGGCTCGAATGTGTTGCTGCTCACACCCTTCACGACTTGCTTTGCCGCTAGCTCCCAAATTACGTCATGAGCCCAGTGGCTGCTCGTAACATCATCAAATGTTTTGTTTACTTCCAAAACGGCGAATTGGCTGAAGTGGTTGATGTCCGCAACAACCATATTCCCATCTTGCACATCTCCCCCGATATAAGTTATAGTACCATCGTCCTCGATATGGAAAATTCCTGTTACCCTTTCTTCTACGTCACCGGTCAACTTCAAACTTAACGTAAGCGGTTCGTCAAACTGAGACAAAGGGATTACGTTGCCATCGGCAGTTTGAATCGATAGTTCGAAATGATATATTTCGCTCGCCAATGTGATGCCCGCATTCATCTTCGCTTGAATTCTATTCAATAAGGACTTCTTCTCTTCGGAATTCAATGGCGAGAATGTAATGGTTACCTTACTAGCCCCAAACTGCTCAGCACTAACAAGAGCAGTTAATACTTTCAAGACCGATGCCGGCAACGTCAATGTCATGTTGTCGGAGTTGACTTCCAACGCATCTTGGCCTAACTCCCCAATTAAATCGGAAGCTAATTCGACTTTTTTAACATCTGTTGACACTGAGATCGTCGCTTTGTTTATTTCCTTCTTCAGCATCGCCTGCGTTACCGACAGTACGCCGTTTTCATCTGGTGTTTCAGACGGTGTCTGTCCACTCTCTATTCCACCACCGCTGCTACCGTCGTTCGAGTGTTTCTTGACGAATTGAATAGAATCTACCCGAATATCCTGTTTGTCGAAAAGCAAATACAGATCCGTCGAGCCTGTCAATGACTTAGTGAGCGAACCAGAGACCTCTTCATAATCGATTTCGTGAAGCGTCGCTCCGCTATTATCAACACTTGGTACTTTATAAGTGGTTTCTCCCGTATCTTCGAATGTAATCGTCGCGATCTTTTCGCCGGAAGGGGAACCAGTCCTTACCTCAATCGTCGAAGTCGGGTTATCCGAAGCCGCTCTTAGCTTGATGCCTGTCACGTTTTTCATGTCCACCTTCGGAATTCCCACCCAGGAGTCGGAACCGGTAGACATGACGGCATAATAGCCCCCAGAGTAAGTTGCGGTTCTTTCCTTCGATACTTCGCGATAAACGACATTGTTGCTAGTGAATGCATGATCCCAAACATTGGCTGGTTCAGTTCCGTTTAGTGCGCCTAACGTCGTTCCAGCAATCGTTAAGGATTGGGTCAAAAGAATGTCTTCCGACGATTTTCCGATTTTTAAAGTATAGGTTCCGTTTTCGACAATATGCTCCTGTCTATTGACGTCCCAAATCGCAAAATTTTTCGGATCCACCGTTAGCTCGACCGTTTTCGTTTCGTTCGCAGGAATATATTCTTTTACGAAGGCAGCAAGCTGCTTTTTCGGCACATTCGCGCCATACTCGGAAGTATCGTTTGTAACGTAGAGTTGGACAACTTCCGACGAATCGACCGCTCCCGTGTTTGTTACATCAACCTTCACTTCGAATGTACCGTCTGCGTTCACACGAGTAGGTGCTTGCAGGTTGCTATACACAAACGTCGTGTAGCTGAGACCATAACCAAAGGGATACGTAATCGCTGCGTCCGTATATTGGTACGTAAGCTTTGCTTCCGCCGGGTCAGCATTTGTCATATCTACTGTAAAGCGTGGATCTACAGCATCTAGCGTTGCGAAATTCGGATCACCCTCTGGCAAGCTATAATTGCTGATTTTCGGGAACGAAGAGATATCTTTGTACCATGTGCTCTGAAGACGTCCCGTAGGCCCTGCATCCCCGTACAGCACATCCGCCAACGCCTTGCCGTCGTACTGTCCTCCATAAGGCGCAAACAAAATGGAGTCGATATTCGCGTCGTTATGAATTTCATCCATCGCTACCGGGTAGCTAGAGCTGATTACCACGATCGTCTTTTTCCCTTGCGCTTTAAAGGCGGCAGCGGATTTTTTAGCCAATGCTACTTGTTCTTCGCCCATATCCAATCGAGCACGGTCCACGCCCTCACTGACATTAATTTGAGCGGGGGCACCTACTACGATGACTGCATAGTCGTTTGAAAGCGCTAATTCCTCCGAATCGGCACCAGGTTCTTTAACAACGACTTCATTTAAAGTTACCGGAGCTTTATCAACCAAAGCATTAAAAGCAGCCACGTTCGTGTTCGCCGTGACGTTATCCCCCGTGACTGCCAAGTAATTGCCATCTTTCAAGAAGGATGATTCAAAACCACCTGAGAAGGAACCCTTGAAGCCGCCTTGGCGAATACTTTTTGCTTCGCCAACGTTCTCGTAGGAGAAGACCGCGTTCACATTGGGATTGAACGGAAGCAAGGTTGTCGGTCTGCTGCCGTTCAACTCTATAGTGGCATTCTGAGGGTTTCTAATTACATATTTATCGTTCGCCAAAGCCGTAAAGCTGTAAGCATCCTGACCCCAATCGTATACTTCGAATACTTCGTTTTTCGAAATAAATTTGTCGTCTCCTACGCTATAAGTATAGGTTGCATCGGTAACCGTGGCGGGATCGGCGCCAGCTTTCAAGATACCGTTCGATGTGCTGAGGTCAGCGGTAAGGAATTTACCTGTTGCATTCGATTGCCAAGCAACCAATTTACCACCGGAACGAACTTCGACTAGATCTTCACCTATCGTGGCTTTCATCGCGTCGGCAATCGTCAAATTCGAATCTGGGAGGGTAGGTATCGTACCGACAGCGTACAAAGTCTTGTTACGATAATTTGCGAATTGACCGATTATCGCTACCGTTTTGCTCTTATCTAAGGGAAGAGTGCTGCCATTATTTTTCAATAGTACGATACTTTCTCTTGCAGCCTGCAACGCAACGCCTTGGTTTTGCGGGTCATTGGCATCAGTAGGACTTTGAATAAGGTCATTAAAAGGATAGTCCACTGGAAGACCATTTTCGTCGCGTTCATTAAAGTACCCTAAACGCACGTACAACTCAAGAATGGGACGTACCGCTTCCTTTAACACAGCTTTGTCAATGCCGAAAAGCCCTCTTTTCATCCCATCGACGGATTGCGCTTTCGTTGGATTTCCAGGAGTACCGTTGAAATTAGAGTTCCCCCAAGTAGAAGCAATGTTTGCTAAGAGGGCGGAGGAATGAGCATTATCGGGAACGTATGTCGCATCCTTACCGTTCCCCATTGCGGTAACCATCTCGACGATTGCATTGAAATCGGTAATCAACGACACGCTGAAAGGCGACACGTCTCTTGCGATTTTAATGTTCGGAGAAATCGAATTAGGAATGCCGTTCGTTCTGCCGTAAGAAGTCATAAAGCCTGCGACAGATCCGTTTTCGATTTGGCTAAGGAATGTCGGCAACTGATATTCGTGCAGCGCGCGAGCGCTAACGTTATTGCTAGCGTTTCGTCGGAACCACTGAGCATTATATACCGCGTAATGTTTGCTCTGAATGCCCRTTTTTAGATAAAAATCATTATCTGCTGATGTATCTTTCATGTTTACTCCTGTAATTCCGGAGCCCATTGAGGTCGCCATAGTACTCGCCAGCAGCGGATCCTCAGAGAAGCCTTCATCGTAACGGCCGCTCAATGGATTGTTTCGAATATCGCCGATGGCCGACCACATTAAGGCTCTTGCACTATCCTCAACGGCAACGCTTCCGCGTTTTTCATTCCCGATTACGGTTCCTACTTGATTCATCAAATCTTTGTTCCAAGAGTTCCCTAGGGCAATAAATGACGGAAAATCCGTATACACGCCTTGAACATGGTCTAGTCCGTCTAAATAAACCGGCAAGGAATACCCCGCCTTAATCGTCCTCGTTTGGATAACATTTCCTTCATTATCCTTTTCAGTTTGTCTGCCGTTTGAGAAATACATCAAGTCCTCTTCGCTCATATCGTTGTCCATGACGTAGTTTACAAAAGCTGTTAAATGCTCAGGCTTACCATTGAAAATGGGACGTCCGTCTACTCCCCGTTCTGGAACATAGGACGTTGCTTCTTCCGCAGATGCCGTTCCACCTCCAAAACTGCCCAAGACAATAGCTAGAGACATGAGTAGAGAAAGCGTTTTCCTGAATGATCGAGCGGTGCTTATAAACCTCATTGATTACTTACCCCTTTCTTGTTGTGATAACGGTTCCATCTTAGCACTACCTTTCTTCTGAGACAGTAGAGAAACGATATATAAGGTGTAAAAATATCGAAACCTTGCAATTTCTGAGCATAAAAAAAGCGGACGCAATGCGATCGCCTTTCTTATCGAGTTACTCTTTACAGCGCCTGCAGTAACGCCTTCCGTAATTTCCTCGTTGAATATCTCGTATATAGATTAAAGAACTTTATTCTTCGTTATAAAACTATATTTTCAATTAATGCACTTTATTTTCCCGCATCAGCGGATTATGTATACTGTCTCATTTATTTACTTGTAATCAAACTGTAATAT